>NZ_JAMYUQ010000030.1:0-50904 GCF_040323095.1 Mesorhizobium sp. M0058 | reverse complement strand
AAAACACCACTGACGCTTACACGAGAGCGTCAGAAGACACAGCCGACGACGTCGGCGCTGATATCAGTGCGCCTCTTTACCCTGGCAGCCGAAAAGAACAAACAAAATCAACGCAAAATGCTTCCCGCGCACAGGTCTCATTATCTCGACCTCGCGCTCACGGTGCTGCAACCTGGCCAGCGATCAACCCCGTCGACATCCGTATAGCTGCCGAGCTGCTCATCGGCGTAGGCTTGCGTCGCCGAGTCGAGGGGGCAGTAACTAAGCCTCGTCTCTTCGGTCCCCGTGTCGAACGACGGTACCGGTTCGTCATCGGGCAACTCCAGCAGCGCCGCGTGTGCGGCCGTCTTGTCGGCGCGAAGGTTTTGCAAGGAGGTCATGCGGGTGTAGTTCATCGGCACGTAGTACGGAACCTGGTTGCCGCCCGCGCGGGCCAGTTCGGCGATGGCTGCGGCGCGACCGAACCCATCGCCCATGAGGCAACGACCGGCATGCGGCCAAAGCGCTCCTTGGTCTAGGAGGTCGCAGCGAGCACCTCGGCCTTCTGGCCCTCGAGGCTAATGTTCGTCACTGTGAGGTCGCCGCGCTTGACGGTGTTGCGCACGTCCTTATTCTTGAAGAAGTTGGCGACGTCATAGGTCATCACGCGATAGCCGCGCCCGGCCAGGGCCTTGCCCACCAACTGGCCGTACATACTGGTGCCGCCGGTGAAGCCCGAGTTGAAGACCACCGGAGGGAGTTTTTGCTGCTCATCGCTCCGATGGCAAGGCGGAAGACCCGTCCATGCAGGCGATGGGTGCCGTCGTGGTAGGCCACAGGGAAGGCGATATCTTCTTCAATCAGGATGGTCATGGTTTTTCCCTTCAAGGGGAGGTGGGAAAGATCTCGGCGGATGCGCCACGAAGCAGCGCATCCGCTGTGGTGCCCGTCCGTGCGGCGGTGGCGCGGGCAAGCCGCGCGACGAAGTCGAACGCAGCCGCAGGAGTGAAGTGATTGGCGTAGGCCCGGCCCTCCCGGCCGGCTCTGACGTGGGGGGCGTCGCTGGCCTCCAGCAGCAGCCTGTGCGCACCCACCCGCTTGACGATCTGGACAGCGAAAGGCACCGCGGCCACCGCATCGATCGCCGTGCGGTATCCAGGTCCCTTAAAGTACACGTTGCCACGCTCACTGGCCTCGCGGAGCAAAGCGGCGAATGCATGGTCGTCAACGCCCCGCTCGGGATGGCACGTGCCAAGGTGGTCAATCAGGACAGGAACTCGTTCGGGCAGTTGTCTCAGCACCTTCAGGTTGACCGCGGCTTCCTGCGCATACACATGCACATGCTGGTCAGCGCGCAACCGCGCGAAAAGCTGCGGCCAGTCGGCACGGGTATAGGTATAGGCATCATCCCTGATCGCCTCGGGAGTCGCGTCATGAAGCACGATACGAACACCCTACACCTGCGGATGCGCCAAGCGTCCGGCGCTCGCATAGAGAGGATCGGCCAGGATCGTGCCGACCAGCCGGACGCTCCCGTAGCGTAAGGAATCGCGCTCCTGTAAGCCTGCCATCTCGGTCAAAGGAGGCAAACACGTTCTCGGAGTCAGGCAGAATACTCAGGTGAACATTGTTGAGCAGAGTGAGCTTCACCCCAGCATTAATCAAAGCGTCGAGATAAACACTAAGAGGATGCGGAGCAGGCAATGCGTAGGGGTATCCACACCCGCAACGCGCAGATCTCCGGCTGTGTAGAAGTGCGCATGAGCATCAATCCGTGGCGATACAAGCTTCATCATCGGCCGCTCCATAGAACGACTGAACGATATCCGTCTCCCGGCCCACTTGCCTTCTGACAGTTCGACAAACCATATCAAAAAGTCGCCAGCTTCCGATCGCCGGGCCCACGACCGGGTGTCGAACATCGCCAGCATCGGGACTGAATGACTGGGTGGAGAACACTAACCAGCCAACCCGTCGCCTCAACCTCGTTTTTTTAGTGGCCGAGTGCTTTCTCTCGAAAGATCCGCGGATAGTATCGTCGCAGAAGGTGCTGCGGCTCCGGCATCACCTTGCGGGCAGCAGCTCGACCACCACCGCTATTGCTGCCGGTTCGCATCTCTGGCTCCAACTCTGGCTCCAACGCAAGCAAGTGTCTGTCGTATTCCTTGACGATGGCGTCGTATTTTTGGACCGGGGGCCGTGCGAGGCAATGTAAGTTCCAGGGCTCGACGGTGCGAACGGAACCAAAACAATGTTGATCTATGGTCTGCAACGTGTGGGGTTGGCGGCTCTGATATGTGTCACGTCAATGTGCGTTTTGTTCGGAGCATTCCGTTTGATACCTGGCGACCTCGCGACCATCATGTTAGGTCCTCGTGCCACTGAAGAAATGCGCGCCAATCTGAATAGAGATATGGGTCTCGATAGACCGCTCCCCATGCAGCTTGCCAAATTCCTGGGTGGGGCAGTCCGTGGTGATCTTGGTACTGACCCGCTAACCAAGCACAGCGTTGGTTCTATTATTGTGGAGAATCTCCCATATACTCTGGTACTCATGTTAAGCGGCCTCACATGGTCGGCGCTAGTGGGAATTCCACTCGGTTGCTACTCGGCAATTCGACGCAACAGCTGGATCGATCGCCTTACCGGGGTGCTCTCGGTAGGTACGATTTCCATCCCTTCGTTCGTCGTTGCAATCTACGCGTTGCTGTTTTTTGCCATTCAGCTCAAATGGTTTCCAGTCATCGGCGCAGGCGAGCAAGGAGATTTGCGTGATCAGCTATGGCATCTAGTGTTGCCGAGCTTCGCTGTTGGGCTTGGGTGGGTAGGATATCTGTCCCGCTTGGTGCGTGCTTCGATGCTTGAGGTAATGGGCGAGAACCACATACGGACGGCGCGCGCTTTCGGTTTGCCGGAAACCAAGATCATTCTCCAGTACGCGCTCAGAATAGCGATTCTACCCACTGTAACGATGCTTGCGCTTGCAATAGGCAGTTTATTCTCAAGCGCTGTTTTCGCCGAAAACATCTTTTCTCGCCCCGGCCTTGGGAAGGTGATTGTCGACTCCGCTTTTGTGCACAACTATCCGGTTGTCCAGGGTGCAGTGCTAACGACCGTCGTAATCTTCGTTTTCGTTATGCCGATCTCCGATTTCCTTGTCGCATGGATGGATCCTCGTGTACGCTCAACGCTCTGAACCATCGGTCGACGTCATCGATGCGCCCCCGCCAACGTCGTCATGCTTGGCGGTCGTTGCCTTGCGTCGGCTGCGGAGTGATCCGCTTGGGGTTCTAGGCCTGCTCATTGTACTGACAGTAACCATTTGCGCTATCGTGGGGCCAGTGATCACACCATATGATCCTTTTAAGATCAACATCACGGAGCGGTTTCGTCCCCCTTTGGTCATCGGCTTGTTCGACGATAGAGAGCGGACGGAAGGTATCTCCAATCATTTTTTCGGAACCGACAATCTCGGGCGCGATGTTTTTAGTCGTGTACTGGCGGGCACTCGGGTTGCAATTGGCGTCGGCGGCGGTTCGATTATCCTAGCGTTCGCTATTGGCCTGATATTAGGCCTCATCGCAGGCTACGGACCGCGTTGGCTCGATAGTTTCTTGCTCCTGTTGTTTGACTCGATCTACTCCTTCCCCACGGTGATACTCGGGCTCATGGTCATGACCTTGCTTGGCCCTAGCATCGCGGCCTTGGTATTTATCATGGTAATAATCCAAGCGCCGGGATATGCCCGTCTAGTTCGCACCGCAACGCTCTCGATCAAGAGTTCCGAGTACATCCTCGCCATTCAGTCACTGGGTGGCTCTCCAAGTCGAATCCTACTGGTGCACATACTGCCCAATATCGTTGGCCCACTCCTCATTGTTGCCAGCATGGACATACCAGCGATGATCGCGCTGGAGGCGGGTCTCACCTATCTTGGACTTGGCATTCCACCTCCGGCGCCGAGTTGGGGGCGTATTCTGCAGGAGGGCTTCGGGAGCATTCGGGAGGCGCCGTGGATCGTCATTGCGGGTGGTATTCCGCTTGTTGTGACTACGCTTGGATTCACTTTTCTCGGTGAAGCGCTACGTGACCTCCTTGATCCAAAGCTCCGTCGGATCGTATGAGCCATGAGTCTCGTATCTACGTCAAAGCTCGAACTGTCCAGAGTCATCAAAGCAGGAAATGTCTTGGAGGTGCGTGACCTCAGCATTCGCTTCCAGGCCCCACGCGGCCCGATATTGGCACTTCGTGGTATCAACCTCGATGTGCCGCGGGGAAGTGTCGTTGGGTTGGTAGGTGAAAGCGGATCAGGAAAGTCCACGCTCGCATTAGCGATTATGGGATTGTTATCTGATAATGCTTGCATCTCCGAAGGCACCATTAGCTTTCTAGGCCGCGATCTACGAACACTCAAACCCGCTGAGCTCCGGAGCTTGCGCGGTGATCGGATATCGATGGTTTTTCAAGATCCCATGACATCTCTTAGTCCCGTGCGGACAATCGGGCAGCAGATGGTGGACGTTCAGTACCGCAAGCGCGAAGTTTCTTCAAATGGCAAGCAACAGAGGGCGGCAGAGATGCTGCGCCGTGTTGGTATCCCAGATCCAGAGCACCAGCTTAACCGATATCCCCACCAGTTTTCAGGCGGTATGCGGCAGCGTATAGCCATCGCCATGGGAGTTCTGGAGCGACCGGATTTATTGGTTGCCGACGAGGTGACCACTGCGCTAGATGCAAGCCTGGAGGTTCAGATAACACACTTGCTCCGCGAGTTTCGTCGGGAGTTTGATACGTCAATCTTGTTTATCTCGCATAACCTTGGACTGATCGCTGAATTGTGTGACATTGTAGTCGTGATGTATGCCGGCGAGGTGGTAGAGCATGGGACCGTGCACGACATTTTCCACCGACCTCGACATCCTTATACCCAAGCGTTGCTGGAATGCGATCCGGCCCGGATTGAAACAATTCGGCGCGATTTGCCGACAATTGCCGGAGATGTGCCGAATCTATTGCGCGTGCCTTTCGGCTGCGTCTTCGCGCCGCGTTGCCCAAAAGTCTTTGATCTATGCCATGCAGTCCATCCAGTGGACTACCAGGTACACCCAAGACACCTAGCTCGTTGCCATTTGCGTGGGAACCAGGGCAATGAGTGAATCGAGGGCCATAACTCCGAGCAAGTCTATCACCTCCCTTTTGGAGGTTGAGAATGTCCACGTACGTTATCCAATGGTTGGGCCGATTGTAGCCACGGTTCTGCGATGGCCAAACCGTTTTCTTGATGCAGTGATCAACGTGTCGTTCAAGTTGCGCCTTGGCACAACGTTGGCGCTGGTGGGCGAGAGCGGCTCGGGAAAAAGCACGCTGGGGCGCGCTATTACTGGTCTGGTTCCCCTGGCTGCTGGCCGAGTACGATTCGAAGGTCAAGAACCGCTGAATAGCAATTCTCGCAGCAGAATGGCCTACCGCCGGGACGTGGCGATGATGTTCCAGGATCCAATCGCGAGCCTGAGCCCGCGACGTACAGTGCGCTCCTTAATCACCGAGCCTTTCATTATTCATGGGCTGAGTCGTCGCGACCTCGATGCTGAGGCCCACCGGCTCTTGGGCTTGGTTGGCTTGCCTAAAGACTTCGGTGAGCGCTATCCGCATCAACTGTCGGGCGGCCAAGCACGTCGTATCGGGGTCGCGCGGGCGCTGGCACTCTCACCCAAGCTTATTGTCGCCGATGAACCCACCGCGGGGCTCGACGTATCGGTCCAGGGTGAGGTCTTGAATTTGATGACACGGCTGCAGCGTGAATTTGGACTTAGTTATCTCATCATCACTCACAACCTCGCCGTAGTTCGCCATGTTAGCGATGAGATGGCCGTCATGTATATGGGACGTTTCGTCGAGCAAGGAACAACGCGGGAGATTTTTAAACATCCGTCCCATCCATATACCGCGGGACTCCTGGCTGCCCAACCACATCCCGATCCTGATAGACGCCGCGAAGAACTACCGCTCTTGGGTGAAGTGCCAAGTTTAGCCTTTCGACCGCCTGGCTGCGAGTTCCATACGCGCTGCCCACAAGGGAAGACATTGTGTCAACAGGAGCTGCCATTAGTTCATCAAAGGTCACCGACTCACTTCCATCGATGTCACTTTCCCTTAGTGGACGCGCCGGACCGAGGGGATTCCTTGCGTTTAAAGACGATAACACACGCAAAGCGGCCCATTTGACGCCGCCACTTCGCGAAGCGGGCACTCGGTGCGGTTCATCGCCGTTATGTGTTGGCGCGGTTGAACGGATTGGCTTGCATCGTCGGCGTGTTCTTCGACCGCGCAACCCATTGGACCGCTGGTACCTGCTGCCTCCTCGACCCAAACCAACAGCTGCCCCCGCGATAGCTTGGGGCGGACGTGAGCTACGGGCGTCAGGCCAACTGATCGGAAGTTTCGAGCATGACCACTCCGTTTGAGATTTGCGAAGCCACTATCCCCGAGCTGCAGGTTGCGATGGCTTCAGGTCGCGTAACAGCTCAAGGCCTCGTCGATGCTTACCTTGCGAGGATAGAAGCGTATGATCGAAAGGGTCCCTGCCTTAACGCAGTAATTCGATTGAATGAGTTCGTCTATGATGCCGCCGCCGCGCTCGATGATGAGAGGCGGGCTGGTCGGGTGCGGGGGCCAATGCACGGAGTGCCCATCATCCTGAAAGACAACTTTGCGACATCGGATATGCCTACATCGGCGGGCTGCGCTGCATTAGCTAAGCTGTGGCCACGGAATGATGCCTTTCAGGTGAAAAAAATGCGTGAGGCGGGTGCAGTCATCTTGGGCAAAGCAAGCATGGATGATCTTGGCGAGAACATAACCGGCACAAGCTCATTGGGTGGCCAGACGCGCAATCCGTACGATCTAAACAGAATTCCTGGAGGCTCAAGTGGAGGTAGTGGTGTAGCCACTGCGGCGAGTCTTGCCGCCATTGCATACGGTACCGATACAGGGGGATCTATCCGCATACCCGCAGCTTACAATAACTTATTTGCGTTGCGGCCGACAAAGGGGCTGTCGAGTAACAGGGGTATCATACCTTACTCGCATACGCACGACACGGCAGGGCCGCTCGCCCGTACAGTAATCGATCTCGCGGTTGGACTTGAAGCGACGGTCGGACCAGATCCTGCCGATCCAAGAACGAGAGGGGCGGCATGCCGTGTGCCGTCCTTTATTGGAGCACTTAATGCGGCAGCTCTAAAGGCCGCCCGACTGGGCATCGTCGGTAACTTCTTCCGCGAAGCGGACGATGCGGAGGCGATGGGGGTCGTAAAAGCGGCAGTGAAGCGATTGAAAGAGTGTGGTGCGGTCACTCTTGCAATCGAACTCCCAACTCTGCTGGAGGTCTCGGATGGTGTAGTGTGGGATTTCGAGTTTAGGCTCGATCTAGCGGATTACCTTGCCGGTATCCCAGGCGCTCCTGTGTCCTCACTGTCGGAGATCTTGAGGCAAGGATCGTTTAATCCAGAGCTGCGAGAACAACTGGAGCTTGCGAATACCTTCGCTGGTGAAGACAGTTCCGAATACCGCCTAGCGCTCGCGCGTCGACAAATCATTCAGCGCGCGCTCTTGAGTGTTTTTGACTTGTACGGGTTAGATGCTCTCGTTTATCCGACACTTCCAAGTAGGCCTACCCTCATCGGCAGTGCATCGCCCAAAACGAACACCAGACTTAGCGCTGTAACTGGATTTCCGGCAATTGCGATGCCTGCAGGATTCACCTCGGACAATCTGCCGATTGGCATGGAGTTGCTTGGCCGTCCGCTGGCGGACGATCGCCTAGTCGCATTGGCTTATGCCTACGAACAAGCATTTAGGCCGAGAAGATCGCCTAACACTACGCCACCCCTGGTGGGCGCCAAGTCGCTAGACTACGAAGGCTACGTCACTTTGCTTGAGGCAGGGAGGGACATATGCCGATAACCCAAGATACCGTCTTTGATGCGGACGAGAAACCGCAGGTCTTTGTCTTTCTTTTGGTACCCGGTCTCTCTCTAATGAGCATGGCCTCGGCGATTGAGCCGCTTCGCGGCCTCAACCGATTGATACAGCGGCCCGCTTTCCTGTGGCGATTAGCAAGTCCGAGCGGCGTCGATATTGAAACCTCAAGTGGTATTCCGCTGCCGACGCTTGAGCCTGAAGCAGCGCTCCGCGATGCAAACTATCTCTTCGTCTGCGCGGGTTTGCACACTGACTTGAATGATGAAAAAAGCTACCTGACGATTATCCGAGAAGCAGTGCGTCGTAGACTCGCGGTTGGATCACTCTCAACCGGCACGCGGCTACTGGCGAGGGCGGGCGTGCTCTCAGGCTATCGGTGCACAATACATTGGGAGAGTCGTTCTGCGTTTCAAGAAGAGTTCCCCGATCTTAACTGCACGAAGCGGGTTTATGAAATCGACCGCGATCGCTTGACCTGTTCGGGTGGTACTGCGGCCATGGATATGATGTTGCATCTGATTTCGATGCGTTTCGGCATGGATCTTGCTCGGGGCGTAGCCAACCAGTTTCACCATGAGCATATCCGAAATGAGAATGAAGATCAGTTCGGTGGCCGTCTAGAACATCTTGCATATCTGCCAGACAAAGTGCGATGCGCAATCGATCTAATGCAGCGTCATGTTGAGGAGCCGATACCAGTTCCGCACATTGCCATACGGGTGGGACTTTCGGTGCGTCAGCTAGAGCGCCGATTCAAAAGACACGCCGGCCTGACGCCCCAGCGGTATTATATGCAGCTCCGTGTTGAGCGTGGGCGCGAGCTTCTCATCTACTCCAGCCTATCTGTGATCAACGTAGCTCTATCTTGCGGGTTCGATTCAGCCTCCCATTTCTCGACGTGGTATAAGCGGATTTTCGGAAAGAGGCCATCTGAATCGAGAGACAATCGGACACCCTAAATGTGGAGCCTCATATCAGAACGGGTCGAAGCAGATATGGTTCCCGATGGCTCATCGAGCTCCCGCAACGGAAAAAACCGAAGCTGGTTGCGGTGGCGCTGGCCATCAAGATCGCCCGTATTGCCTAGAAGCTCATGGTAAGCAGCGAGCGGTATCGGCAGATGCATAACCTGGTGTGTGGACCGGCTTGGCTTGGGGCAATCTAGGGGCCGATGAGGTGGAAGCGCGCGAAAATCCATCGGGGCTCGCGGCGACGACGTTGTCCAGCCGCATCAGGAAGCCGATATACGTCAACAGTTGTGACCGACGATCTCAATCTAGCCGACCTGTTGCAATCGGATGGGCGTCGCAAATCTCGAGAAACCCGTCGATCTTCTGATGCCCAGGCCGCGAAAAAGCTGCGAGAAAAAGCTGCTAAAAGAATAATGGGGATTGTCGACCGAGGCACCAGCGTGGCTCTAGCCGGCTAAATTCGAGAACAAAGCCCACGACAGGGAGGGAAGCAATGAGGGACATTTCTGCTAATCGCCGCCAAGTGTTGGCTGGTGCGGGTGTGCTGGCAACGACTGCAGCGCTGGGACTAAAGCCTGCGGCTGTGCTCGCTGCTGTTGACGGCACTCTGAAAGTTCGTGTCCGTAGTGATCTACAGAGCCTCGACCCGGGATATTTTGTCGGCACTGATATCGAAGCTGGAATTATTTATGCTTGCTTGCCGAGATTGGCGGTGACAATCAGGGACGCCGCGGGCAACTGGGGCTGGCGAGCATCAGACAATGTCGAAAATATTGGGATTGTAGACCAAACCCATATCGTTTTTTCACTAAAGCCGGGGCAGATGTGGAGTGGCGATTTGGGTGAGTTGACAGCAGATGATGTTAAGTACTCTTTTGAACGACTGCTAACCTCTGATTGGAAGGACAAATTCTCGAGCATCGAACGTGTTGACGTCAAGGACAAGTATAGCGGTGTCGTCATACTGAAAGACGTTTTTCCTGGTCTCTTTCTCACAGGACTTGCTAATTATCCTGCGGCGATCTTGCCAAAAGCGGCCATGACTAACATCAAGGACGGCAGGTTCACGACTGACCTTCCTGGTCAGCTGGGCCCCTACACTCTAGTCTCCTGGACACCAAATCAAAAAGCAGTACTCAAGGCGAATCCTCAGTGGAAAGGGAAGAAGCCAGCATTCAGCGAGATTGAGATGTTGGTTGTCGCTGACAGAAAATCCGCTGAACTTGCATTCGAGGCCCACGAAGTTCAGTTGACGGAAATCTCCGCCGAGACCGCTGCTCGCTACCGTTCCTCTCCTCCGGCGAATGCGAAGCTGATTGAACTGCCCGGCTTTACGTACACTTGGATGGGGATGAATACCGAACATCCCAAGTTGCAAGACCCACGGGTGCGGAAGGCGATTCAGCGCGCCGTTGATGTCACATCGGTGCTCCAGGGGGCGTACAGTGGCCTCGCACCCAAAGCATTTGGAGTAGTCTTCGGAGGCGTTGTAGGCCATCGAGGCAAGTCAAATTACAAATACGCACCTGACGAAGCGCGTTCGCTTCTAAAGGAGGCCGGAGTTTCTGGCTTGTCGCTCTCGCTAGTGGTGCTGACCTCTGAAGAAGCGCATGTAGCTGCGGCACAGATCATCCAGGCCAATCTGGCAGATGTTGGAATCGAGGCAAATATCGTCCCCACAAATGGAGGTGTATATTGGAATCTCGGTCAGGAATCCAAAGGCGATGACTGGAAAAAACTAGAGATGTGGATAATGGAATTCTCCGGTGAACCAGATCCCGCGGGAATACTCCAGTGGTTTAAAAAAGACCAAATTGGCATATGGAACTGGGAACGTTGGAGCGATCCAGAGTTTGAGGATCTGTGGTCGAAGGGACTCGTCGAACAGAATGCCGATAAACGGGCGCCTATCTATGTGCGTATGCAGGAGATCATGGAGGATACGGGCGCTTATTGTTGGTTGACGTTCCCTCCCTCATTCTGTGTCAGTTCAGATAAGGTCGGGCCGGCTTTTGATGCCACGGCAAGGCCAATGTTTCCTTACTTTCGCGAGACTTGACGTATGCGCAAGCATAACGCGACCCCAAAACCCGGAACAAGAACCTCGCTCGGCTGGTTTCTGTATTAGGCAGCAACCTACTACTGCTATCCTTTAGCAGCTTCATTCTTCAAACCGGACACTTGTGTCAGGCGAAGGGCGTCTGCCGACTTCGTCTAACGTCTTAATCGGACTCTTAGGATTCAAAAATGAAGATCGTGACGGATTTCCCACGAAAAGTTCGTGAGATCGAGAACATGTTCATCCCCCTTTCTGACGGCACGCGGCTAGCCGCGCGCATCTGGCTTCCGGAGGACGCAAAAAGCGATCCCGTGCCAGTGATCCTTGAGTACATCCCATATGGTAAGCGCGATGGAAGTACATCCGGACGGGATACAAGTACCTATCAGTACTATGCAGGTCATGGTTATGCTGGGGTGCGTGTGGACCTGAGAGGCACGGGCGAGTCGGATGGGTTGCTTGCGGACGAATATGCAAAGCAGGAGCAGGATGACTGCATCGAGGTTCTCGCCTGGCTGGCAAAGCAGCCTTGGTGCACCGGCGCATGTGGGATGATTGGTATTTCATGGGGCGGGTTCAATGGATTGCAGGTTGCTGCGAGGCGCCCCCCGGAATTGAAAGCGGTAGTTACACTGTGCTCTACTGATGATCGATATCGAGACGACATTCATTACCTGGGCGGATGCCTGCTGCTTCGGAATATTACATGGGCAGAGGAAATGGCTGCGGTATTGTCCCACGTGCCCGATCCGGCGGTGGTGGGAGAGCGTTGGCGGGATATGTGGCTTAAGCGATTGGAGAACCAACCTCTGATGCTGGACAATTGGCTTGAGCATCAGCGTCGGGACGCTTATTGGAAACACGGTTCGGTTTGTGAGGACTACACAAGCATCCTTTGTCCTGTCTACGCGGTTAGCGGTTGGCCCGACGGATACACCAACACCGTGCCGCGGCTTCTATCCGAATTGAATGTACCCCGAAAAGGACTAATGGGTCCTTGGGGTCATCAATACCCCCATATGCCGAACGCTTTACCGGGCCCACAAATTGGATTTCTGCAGGAGTGTCTAAGATGGTGGGATCACTGGCTGAAGGGCAAGGACACCGGCATCATGGATGAACCGATGTATCGCGTCTGGATGTATGAATCTGCGCGACCGAAGACTTTCTATAGCGAACGTCCAGGTCGCTGGATTGCCGAACCGTCTTGGCCTAGTCCCCATATTAAGCCGCAATCTTTGATGCTCAATGTAGGTACGCTTTCTATAACGCGCGGACCAGAAACTGAACTGACAATCCGCTCGCCTCTTCATACGGGCGCTGCTGCTGGCCGTTTTAGCGCATGGGGCGTTCCCGGCGATTTGCCGGCGGACCAGCGCGAGGACGACGGGAAATCCTTGTGCTTCGATAGTGAGCCGCTCGAGGGGAGATTGGAGATTCACGGCGCCCCTGTCGTCGAGCTGGAAATATCGAGCGACAAACCTGTGGCACAGATCTGTGTGCGCTTAAACGATGTCGCGCCGGATGGTGCTTCCACGCGGGTCAGCTACGGCTTGCTCAATCTCACACATCGTGACAGCCATGAAGCGCCGACTGCGCTGGAACCCGGGAAGCGGTATAGGGTTCGGGTGCAGTTAAAGGACTCGGCTTATGCCTTTCCACCCGGAAACCGAATTCGTGTGGCTGTGAGTTCAGCTTATTGGCCGCTGGTCTGGCCAAGTCCGGAACCAGTCACAGTCAGTGTTATTGCTGGCGCAAGCAAATTGGAATTGCCCACGCGAGCTCCGCGTCCAGAAGACGATGACTTGAAACCGTTCCTGCCCGCCGAATCCGCTCCTTTGGAGCAAGCTACGATCCATCGCGACTTCTCAACACGAGAAACAACCACCCGTGATCTGGTGACGGGGGAAACGACGTATGTTCTCGCTAGGGACTATGGATCTCAGACCATCGAGCATATAGGATTAGAAACAGAAGGCGGAAAGCGTGAGACATTCCGCATTGGAGAGGATGGCCCGTTAACGGCAAGGGTGGAGATTGAGAACTGGCACCGGCGGGGACGCGGTGATTGGCAGGCGCATGCTAAGTCTCGTACCTCTTTCCGGGCCACTGAGACCGAATTCATCATCGAGGCTCAGCTAGACGCTTTTGAGGGTGACAAGCGCATTATTTCTAGAAACTGGGACCTTAGGAAGAAAAGAGAGCTAATATAGGGCTGCGGTTGGATGCTGGTGATGACATGGCGTCGTGGGGGGGGGGCTCACTTCCGGCAGGCCGCTGCTCCCGATGATCTAATTCTGGTCGGCGACGATAACCTTGGATCTGGCGCCCCCGCATCGGTGAGAAGGGGCCGAAGATGTTCCTAGTCGCCAGCTATCGGAAGTGGCGTAATGCACCAATCGATTGAGTCGACGGCACGTTGAAGTATCGCGTCGGTCTGAGCATTCGTAGGTGAAGAAGCGATGATATGTCCGATGCAGTCTCGGTAATCGCCTTTCCTGGCGATTTGCGTCTTGGGCTTAACATAAACTTTGACCTCGGCGACACCATGTATAGCAGCGGCCTGGCTACCGCCATCGATCCAATCGAGGGTGCCATCGCAATCAGCAATCAGGAACCGCGCGGCCGCAAAGTGGGATTGTCTTTTGCGCATATCGCATTCATCGCCGATGACAAGCTTGATGTGCTCTGTGATGAGATCGATGCCGTAAGCCAGCTCGACTAGTTGAGGTGTAGGCGAGCCCGCAAGTCGCGGATTGACTTCAATGACGACTGGGCCGCGCTTCGTCCACCGGAGTTCAATGTTTGTGGGCCCCCAGCCAAGGCCGAGAGCCGACAAGCAGCTCAGCGAAACATCGGCGATGCGCTTGTGCTTGTCATCGGTAAGCAGTGCCGGATAGCTCCACTTATAGTAGACGAAATGCGGTGGCGGGCCGAAATCACCGGAGCCGATCCAAACGAGCTCGTTGCCCATTGTTTCGGCGCAATACTGAGGGCCTTGTGCGAATTCTTCGACCAGTATCATCGGCGAAGACCGCCTTTGCTCTTCATCCAATAGATAGGTGGTATGTTCGGCCACCTCAGCGAGGCTGCGGCACAATCGGACACCGACGCTGCCGATCCCTACGGCTGGCTTGACGACCACCGGCATGCCGATTTTCGTCGCAGCGCTTTCTATTTCCATCGCATTCGCTGCCAGGATGTAAGCAGGTATCGGAACGCCGGCCTCTGCTAAGAGCCGACGTTGAATGAATTTGTCGCAACACCGCGCAATCGATTCAGGGTTGGGTCCCGGTAGGTCGAAATGCCGGCAGAGCTTACCAACTGTTGCATAGGCCGATTCGCGGGCCGACGTAATGCCAGAAATCTCATAGGTAGCACGTAGTCGGGAACATTCACTGACCACCTCATCGTAATTATCTGTATCGACCGTGATGGCCTTAAGCTCCTCCCCTGCAAGGTAGCCGTCTTGGGTTGGGTTAGCCGAGAGGACAATCGGATCAAGACCAAGGCGCTTTGCGGCTTGAGCGTAGCGCGGAGTATTACTCGCGCCTTCAATCATAATAAGTGCTCTTTTTGTCATGTTCTTGGACCTTTGTTGCGTGCTGCCAAGCTGCCCGAGCCAACGCAGAACCAGGCTGCTAACTCAGAAATCACATTGAACGTACCTGTCTCAGTAATTTCGGTCGCAAAGAGTTGGATAAGGCATACCCTCTAGGCCCGATCTCGTTGCTCCTCCGCGGCCGCTGCCTGAAGGGCCAACGGCTGCGCTCAAAGGCACCGTTCGGACATTTGAAGATAGCTGGGCTGCCGCCCGTAATCAAAAGTTACACCCCATCCTTGTGCTGGTGGCGACCGAATGGCCGCCGAAAGGTGCGGGACTAAAGGCCGGCCCGGCGGTAAACCGAGATGTGACGTCGGGATTCTTCGTTGAAAGCACCTCTAGCCCAATCTCCCCACCGTTCCGCTAGCTTCAATCCCACACATTCGGCCATCGTATCGAGTTCCTGATGATAAACATAACGAGAGCGATACGGCAAACTTCTGACCGATGTACCAGAAAACCAGAGGAGGGTTGAGACTAGGTTCTGGTTTAGCGGATCGTGTACATCTGCATTGATAAACGTATTCTCGTGATCCATGAACGTAGTAGTAGTTTTCTGGCCGCTGACGAAACCAACCATGTCCGGCACAGGTATTTCTAGCACCAAAGTGCCCTCATCATGCAGTGCCTCAGCGGAAGACCGGAGACAACCTATCTGCGCTTCGCGGGTGATGAGCACTGTGAACGTATTATAAGCGCAATATATCAAATTGTAGCGTTTATCCGATCTGAAATTGGCAATGTCGCCATTCCACGTCTTGATCAGGTCGGTACGTTTCTCGAGAAGTTTCAACATATTATCAGAATTGTCGATACCTTCGACCCTGACGCCCCGGTCGCTCAACGGCACTGCCACGCGGCCGTCGCCAATACCAAGTTCAAGAGCACTCCCTCCACTGCAATATCGCTCGAGAAATGCGGCAGTCTCGTCTGCTTCAGCTACTCGACCATGGATGCTGGTAAATTGTTCATAAATCGAAGACCAATTCTCGTTGTAGGCGAAGTAATCAGGCATATTATATTCTCCTGTCTGGCTTTCTTGTTCACATTGTATACGTACTAGTCGAGACCTCCTCGTACTCCCGTCACGGAATTCGACTGTTTCGGAGCCACGCCGCACGGTTCATTCTGATGGATTGAACTCGTGACAACCCGTCGCTGTCCCGAGCCATCGACCAAGCCTGAGAAGGTTTCACAGAGATTCCACGGAAAACGCGTACCCGTAGAACTGAGCGAGAGTCTGGTGATCCGGCTCACGCAGCAGGACCAAATCGCCGACAACCTCGCTGTATCGAGCCGTCGAACAATAACCGGTCGAAGGATCTCGTGTTGGTCAAGCTTTCAAACGAAAATCTCAGCAACGACATCAAACGGGTCCGTGTTTGGGCGAATGTCAACGCTTAAGTCGCAAGAGCCATGCCAACCAAAAAGCAAATGTGATTCAATACGTTGGCTTTTGTTGCCTGACTCGGTCTGTTTGCCGTGGCGCAATTTTGTCAAGGTTCCGACAATGAACGAGCGAATTGCGTCGGAAAGCCTCCTTGAATGAGCGTAATCGCGGGTGGCGCCTCTCGCATTCCGGGCGGCAGTTCCCCAACCTGACCATGTCGATGAATCAGGCAGCGCCGTCCGGCACGACGCGGCCGGTCTGGCACAAATCGGCCGGACAGGATGGTTCGAGGAAGTCTACATCAAGACCATCCGCCTCGAACGACAGATGACCACCTTGCGGCGCGGCATCTGCCGGCTGATCGACAGCTAGGCGGAGGGCGTCATCGACAAGGCGGAATTCGAACCGCGTATCGCTGGCCTGAAACAACGCCTCTCCCAGCTTCAGGAGCGGCACCGGGCGGCGGTCGAAGTGGCCGAGAACGAACGCGACCTCTCACTCCTCATCAGCCGTCTGGAAGACTTCGCCGCCAAGGTGACAGCAGGGCTCGCCGGCCTTGATCGAACCGGCATGCGCCAGATCATCCGCTCCGTGGTTCGCCGGGTCGAAATCGACGACGCGGACATCGAGATCATCTTCCGGGTTCCCCCGCTCGAGGGCCCAGCCCGCCCAAAATCACCAAGCAAATGACCAGTTCCACGCAACATTGTACAGACGTTCGTCGAACGAACTTTCGCCTGGCTGGGACGTTGTCGCCGGCTCGCCAAGCCTTCGAGGCGACCATCGCCAGCGCCGAGGCGTGGATCTTCATCGCCTCCATCCGCCTCATGCTTCGCCGCATGGCAGCTCCGCGTCGTGCGTAACCGAGTTTCGAGTCAGGCTCTAAGTCTAAGGCCTGCCTGGAAGCGCAAGCTGGTCGACGGGATGCTGGCGGATTGGGGGATATCGATCAGGCGGGCTTGCAAGATGCTGACGTTCGACACCTCCACCTATCATTACAAATCTCGCCGCACCGGGCAGGCCGCGCTCGAACGACGGATCCGGGAGATATGCGAGACGCGAGTTCGCTACGGCTACCGTCGCGTCCATGTGTTGTTGCGCCGGGAGGGATGGATCGTCAACATGAAGAAGACACGCAGGATTACAATGAGTTGGGTCTTGAGTTCCGCAACAAGCATCAGCGTAGCGGGCAGCCTCAAGATCCCGACTGAGGGCGTCCCGGACCTGGTCACGACGATTGGCAACTTGCGCCTCAGCTTTCGGCAGCGGCAGCAATCGCTCCCGGCTCCACGACTCCCAGGAGCGCTTCCTCAATCGCATCATCGACGCGCAGTCCGCCAAAGGCGATGCATCGCGGCTCGCCATTGTCGAGCAGACCCCGCCAGCAGCGCCGAATGTTGTGCTTGGTGCCCGTGTACCGCACCGTGAGCTTGCGGCCGCAGTGCCGGCAGCGGACAAGCACGGCGAGAAGAGCGTCGCCGTGCCTGGGCGCCCCGTGATGCCGGCTCGTGGGCACGTTGTCGCTCACCATCTTGCGGATCGCCTCTGCCTTTCGCAACTGACATAGTCTTCATGGCTGTCCGGGAACAGCGCCAGTAACGGCGGATCGGCCGCGCGACACCAGTCTTACTATAGCGGCACCTCGCGCCCTCAGCGGGTTCTAAAGCCGCAGGCTAGAACGTCGGGAATGACATTGCGAAGGAATCATAACCGACAGCCTCGAATGGCGTCGAAAACCAACAACTGCTATCGGTTTTTGTCAAGTTCGCCACACGACCCGCGTTAGAACGGATGTCCTGCTGTACGCAATTTAACCATTGAAAAGACTTGCGGATAATTTGTGCTGACGCTCTACGGGCGCAGTTGGCACGATTGTTGAAGCTCAAAGTCACGACCTAGACTAAGGCTAGCCATGGGAAATCGCACCTGAGGGTGAGAAGTTCGTGGCACGGGACATCAAGGCGTAAGGGTGCTCTCGCCGCGCTAGAAGTATTTGAAATGGGCATCGGACAGTGGAAAGCCCCATTGGACGAGAAGTTGACATGAAGACGATGCCGGAAAAGGACATCCCGGCGTTCGTGCAAGCAGTTGTCGATATTGGCTGCGACATACACGCGATTGGCCACTGGGGATACGTCTTTTGGTGATGGCGAGTTAACGCCGGCGCAACAGAAGGCCATCGTGCCACAACTGCGCTGGTTGCCGAAACCTACGGCGACGCGATCATCTCATGGATGAGATAATCGCATCGGACGCTATGTCGAGATTGAGCCGCAGACAGGTGTCCCTGATGGCGGAACCGGATCCGCCTAATATAAGTCGCCATTGAAAATGGCGGACTCGGAACTTGGCATTTTTCCCGTTTTTCCTATCAAGTTGTTCGTAGCGGAACCAAGCGGAAGGCGCAGATCAAGTAGATCATGGGTGCCCATTTGGATCACACGCAGAAGCCTGGTCACTCCATCCTTGATGCGAGGCTTCGTAGCGGGACATTCAGCGCTTCATGGGCAGCGCGAAAGATGTACAGCAGCCCTTTCATTTTGAAAAATTGCACGGAGGGATCGGATCGCCAAAGCCAACTCTGACCCGGTGACGTGGACCGCCAACGGCGAGCCGCTAAACTTGTGCACGACGGCGGGAGGCAGCCCCATAGCCGGACGAACATTCCAACAAATTGCCGACACATTCATTGCGTTCAGCAGCCACCGCCACTATGAAGCAACGCTTCGCTGACTATGTTTCACACCGTCCGGAGAGTTTCATGATAGAAGAAGCTGACAACAATATCGACACCCTCATGGAGTTCACCGCTGATGTCGTCTCAGCCTATGTCTCCAACAATCCGGTCCCGGTGGGCGATCTTCCCACCCTGATCGGCCAGGTGCATGCGGCACTAAAGGGCACGGCCAGCAGCGTATCCGCAGCAAAGCCGGAGGCTTTCAAGCCTGCAGTCCCGATCAAGAAGTCGGTGACACCGGACTACATCATCTCGCTTGAGGACGGGAAGAAATTCAAATCGCTGAAGCGCCATCTGTCGACCCATTATGGACTGACACCGGACGAATATCGCGCCACATGGGGTCTGCCGACGGATTATCCCATGGTCGCGCCGAACTATGCCGCGGCGCGCTCCGCATTGGCCAAGACGATGGGACTCGGCCGCAAGCCGAAAGAGCCGCAGCCGGCGAAGCGGACCCGCAAGAAGGTCGCACCTTGATTTTCAGAAGCTCGATTTCGGCAATCGAGGTTTGCTCCGTACGCATACGACAAAGGCCGCATGATTGGTACACGCGCGTGCTCGCAGCGCGCTCTATGATGGCGTTGCGTGAAGGTCAGACGGCCTGCTGATTGGCGGGCTTGGGGACTTCGCGCAAGCGCTTCCATTGCCAGGGCAGTAGTTCGTGCAGCCCCAATATTTTCAATGCAATAATGCTATCCGACCCGTGTCGGACGCCAGGTTTCCTGCGGATTGCGCCAGTCGATCCCGGACAACAAATAATATAAGACAGTTGCGCCGGTGAGATCGCAACAGCACCGCCCTCCACATTCGGCCAGATGAACCGGCCCTTCTCCAGCCGACGGGTAAAAAGGCACGCGCCCAGGCCATCATGCCAGATGATCTTCAAAATATTCGATCTGCGGCCCCTGAAGACGAAGAGATGCCCTGACAAAGGATCATGCTTCAAAACCTCCTGCACCCGAAGCGCCAGAGAGGGAAAGCCACAGCGCATGTCCGTATACCCCGTCGAAAGCCAGACCTTGACCCCGGTCCCCATCGGAAACGGATTCACCGCAACGTCTCCAGTCCGCGCATGATCCGAAGCTGCGCCTCAACGTCGACATCGCGGTCCACGATGACATGGCGACCATTTGCGCTGACAACCTCAATCCGGCCAGCCTGCGGCAATGACCCTGCTGCCGGCTCTACCTCTGGAACAAGCAGTGCTGGGATAAAGCCGCCGGCAGGCGACGCGACATCCAGTTGCCATGCTCGTGCCAGCCGCCGCCATTCATAGAGCTGCGACCGAGAAATCCCATGTCGCCGCGCCGTCGTCGCGCACAAGCCAGGTTCCGAATAACTCTCAGCGACAATCTGGAGCTTCTTCTCTCTGCTGAAGCGTCGCCGCCGACCGCTATCGATAATCTCAAGCCGTTCCATTCCGCACTGTCCTTATTGACGTCAACAAGGACAGTCAGTGCGCAACCCCCACGAGGCCTACAAGGCGGCCTTGCTCGGATGCGTACTTTGCTCCGGAGCGGAGCAGTCCTCAGGAATAAGCTGCGCAGAATATTAAAGAGGCGGGGAACAACCCCGCCTCAGGCCGCTGACAAACTCCGTCGATTTTCGGCGGGGTGTTTTGTTATGTGATTGAAGTGTCTTGGACTGTTTGTGTCAGGAGATTTTGGCAGGAGGCATTGAGCCTCATGCGCGGGCCGGTTGGGCTTTGGCCACAGGCAAAGGGCGATCTTTTTGATATTCTGGGCGGCGGCGGCGAGCAGGCACTGGCAGGCGACCCTGGTGAGACTTCGGAACCGCGCATAGCGGTGACCGTGCAGTTGCTTGGCGTCGGCGAAGGAGCGCTCGACGGTCTCCTTGCGGCGGCGGTAGATGGCCTTGCCCCATGCGGTGAGCCGGTTGGCGTCGGTGCGCTCCTTCGCATCGGCCCAGACATGGCGGATGATGGTTCGCTGGGCCTTGGCATTGGTGGTGCAGGAGGCGAGCAGTGGGCAGTCGCGGCAGATAGCTGGGTCGCTCTTGTAGTGGCGGTAGCCATTGCGGTCGGTGCTGTCCGAGAGAGAATCTGCTGTCATAAGCCTCAGTCCGACAGGGTCGTTCGTAGACTAAGCCCACCCGACATGGTCCTTTTTGAAAGTTTCAGAAACAGATCGAACCAGAATCGGTATTCCGGATCGTCAGGGTCGCCAGACGCTTCGAAGGCGCAATAAGCAACTGACGTCGTAAAGTCCTTGCCATGCTTTTCGGTCGCTGCTTCTATCGCCTCATCGTCAGTTAATCCCTGCCATCCCTCAACGACGCTGCCGTAATTTCCCATATCGATACCCTCGATCTGCTCGACAAATAAATACCCGATCTAGCCCTGCTCAACAGTTTTGCGCGATGCCGATAATAGGACAGCGGCTGCATTCGGCTGGGTTTTCAAATGCGCCGGGGCGGCTTCTGCAACGCGACAATTATGATGTCCGTCCGTATTGCCTCATCGTCATCGGCCCGATTGCCGGCTCGAACTGCATCGCGCGAACACCATTGCGTGTGCCTTTTTAGCGGCGCTGCAACGTACGCAGCAACTGATCGGGATATTGCCCCGGACGCTCCGCCTGCAGACGCTCCAGCAATTCGCGGCTCGTCCGCCAGGGCTCTTCGTCAAACCACGCTTGCAGTTCTTTGGTGACGAGGGCGAAGGAATCCGGTCGCCGACGGCCCCGTTTTTGCTTCGGCTTGGCCTGCGCGGTTGGGCGGATTTCACCCTCCTTCCAAGGCGTCCGCAGGCCCGACAGGAACCGGTCGAGAGACGGATCGGCCGCCACAACCGATGGCGTGCCGGACCTGTCGGCGATGTCGACGAGGCGCTGCTGCGCCATCCGCATCTTGCTCAGCAACCGGACAGGGTCCAGCCGCGCATATGTTTGCGCGAGTGCGGCGCGAACCGGGTTCCGGCGTTCGCGGATCCGCCAGCAATCGTTGGCAGGGCGTCGCCGGGCGATGACAACGCTTGGCACGCGAGCGCCGTTCCGCTCCTTTGCGGCCAGCTTGAAGGAGGGCTGGAAGAAGTTCACGAACAGCGGCACCGTCGCATAGAGCTGTGCGAGGGCTGCGGCGGCTTCAAGCCCCTCCCGCCGGCGATTGCCGACGATGCGGCGCACCACGGCACCGTTCTTCTGCTCGACAAAAGCCTGATCATTCTTGCGGTGCGGCCGGCAGCGCGTGAACGCGATACCGGCCTCCTGACAATAATCGCGCACCGTCTCGTTCAGGAAACACGCTGTCATTGTCGGTGTCGAAGCCGAGAAGGTCGGACGGCAGCAGCCGCCGCAATTCCGCCAGCACCTCGCTCAGCAGCTTCTGCTCGCGGACCAGCAACGGCGCGCATTCCGTCCATCCGCTCGCAACGTCGGTGAGAACCAGCGTCTGCACAAAGCTGCCGCTCGTCACCGGGCCGCTGTGCGCCACCAGGTCGGCCTCCACAAAGCCGGGCGCTGGATCCTGTCAGTCGGAGAAGGTGCGGATCGGTATGCTCCGCCGCAGCGCCGAGGATGCCGCGGGCCGGCGCCGCTTGCCGCCAACTGCGGTCTCGCGGACCGCGCGCAGCGCACGGTCGATCGTTGCCGCACTCGTCGCCAAAAGCCGCGTCCGGATTTCCGGCGCAAGCTGAAGATGGCCGTGACGCCCCATCGCCTCGACCAGGATCGGCACCAACGCTTTCAGCCGCTTCCCACAGATCCGGTCCGAGGCCTCCCACAGCACGATCAGCGCTTCACCAACCGCATCGTCATAAAGCCGCCGTTCCGGCCGCGGCCCCGAACGGCCCACCTGCGGTCCGTTGCGCAATAGGCGCATCGTATGCTTGCGGTGAAAACCGCTCACCGCCACGAACTCATCGAGAATGCGCGACTTCTCTGCCCGCTCGCTTCGGGCGTAGCGCTCCGTTACCGCGCTCACCAGCTCATCCCGCGTCGCCATGCTGACCTGCCTCATCTGATTTGCTCCTGCCACACAAATGCGGGGAGCAAATCAGATGAGGCAACGGTTTAACATCCAGCGACAATTAAAGGTTCTTCCGCATATTTGGTGCAGGAACTACTTTCTTGGGTGTCCCTTTTCCGGGTGGGTCAAGCGGCTGCCAGCAGTCGGCTCCGGAGGAGTGGATAGGCGGCGCGCCCGTACATCTGGCGCTTGATCGTCTTGAGGCGGTCGATCTGACCTTCGACCGGGCTCGTGCTCCAGGGCTGGGTGATTGCCGCCCGGACAGCCTCAATGTCACGGCCGATGCCTGCTGCAAGGGAGGCCAGCTCACTGCCCGTGGCATCGGCGATCCATTGCTCGAGGCCGGCATCATCATCGCCGCGTATCACTGCAGCAAAACGGCGGGCGAGTTCGCCCGCGATCGAAAGCTCCGGCGCATTTTCATGGAGATGGTGAAGGAACCGCTCGGTCTGCTCATCGAGAGATGTCGGGTCTTCGCTCAGGAGCCATGCGCAATTCCGGCGCGATGGCGGCCGCCACCGCGAATTTGGTGGCGCGGTCGGTGGCCGCTCCTTACGGGCGGCGGTCCATCTGTAGACGGTCGCCCTACTGCCTTCAAAGCCACGGTGCTTGATTTCGGTCCACAGCTGCAGCCCGTTGTGCTGGCCTTCCTCCCAGCGCTTTTCGAGATAGTCTCGAAAAGGATCCATGAGGACGGAGCGCGAGGGCGGCCGCCGGTGCTCGGGCTCACCGCCCGCTGCAAGCCAGCGTTGACAGTTCTCACGTTCAGGCCAATCTGGGGCGCGATCTGTCGCGGCGATAGACCGGTCTCCCGCAACTGAAGGATTTCAGCATAGAGCTCACTGCGCTGGTTGCGCCTCGACCGGCGCAGGCAATCAAGTTTCGGGGATAGCTTGGCGTCGTCGTTTCCGGCCATCTCGGACGTCATGGCCTTCCCCGCGGCGCTGACAGCTTTTCGATGGCGGCCGACGGCCAAACGCAACGCTTCGCCCAGGTCTGGAGAAGATGCCAGCGGTCGGCGACCTGGGTTGCATCGGGCGCACCGCGACGGGCGCCCTCGGCATAGACGCCGGCACGATCGCGCGCGATGATCTCGATGCCAGGATGGCGTTCCAGCCATGATGCGACCGTGTCGGCATTTCGATCCGGCAATAGATCGAGGACGCGATTACGCTCAAGATCGCAGATGATCGTTCCGTAGCGCTGCCCCTTGCGCCAGGCCCAGTCGTCGATGCCGACCACACGCGGCGCTTGCGGCGGCTCGAACCCAGCCGCGCGGATCATCCGCAACAGCGTGTCGCCGCTCGCCGGCATGGCGAGCCTGTCCGACAGGCGTGAGCCCGGCTCGCCACCTGCCGCGAAGCCGATCGCCAGCTGGCTTTCGCCGAGCCGAACCGTGCGTCGAGCCTTCGGTTGAACCGTCTCGGGAAGCCTCTCGGTGAAGATCCGGCGCGGGCATTGTGGATCGGCGCATCGAAACCGTCGTGCGTGAAGCCGGATTCGACAATCCGCCCCTGCCACGGCAGATCGGCCAACCGGCGCATGTAGTGACTGTGGACGCGACGCGTCCGGCGGCCGCAACATGGACAGCACGATTCCATCGCCTTCGGCCGGGCAACAAGCACAACCCTGTCAGCCTGCGGGAAAATCTGGACAATCGAAAGTTCGGGCGAAATCAGCAAACGGAAGGCATGGAGCACGGGCAAATCACGGCGTCGACTGCGATTCCGACTCTATGAACTTATTCGCACCGTCCGTGAATCCCGCAACCTGCACCAAATATGCGGAAGAACCCTTGATTGTCGCCGCGCGCTGCAGATTATCCTGCACCGTACTGCGTGCTATTCCCAGCACGACCGCAATCTCGCGGGAGCTGGTCCCGCTTCCGGCAAGCCGAAGCATTTGTCTCAACGGTCTCATGGTCAGCCTTCTCTTTGCCGGCATTAAAATGTCCTCGTTCATCGCGAGGCAATTGATGCCAAAGTTGCTGACCCAGGAGGTAATCTTCAGTGCCGAAAACCGACCGGTCTTTGGTTGGAATGGTGGCCGGCTTCATACCGGAATGGTGGCCGGTGTTTGATCGGAATGGCGGCCGGCTTCACGTCGGAATCCGCAGCCAAGAAGGTCATCACCGTCCGCACAGCCGCTTTTGCCTCCCAAAGCAGGCTGCCGTCGAGCAAGTCTCGGCGGCAGCCGCCCCGCAATTGTCGACTTTCGCGTCACCGACGCCCTTTGTATCCCTCCGGTCTGGGCCGCGGCGGGTGCGGTCTGTGTTAAGCTGCAGCGATGGAGATCGGCACCGACAAGATTGATGGTGCGGCCAGCGACCTCGCCCGATGGTTCCAGGCACACGACCGACGGCCACAAAACCGCGCGCAAGACGATGATCGTGGCGCTGGCGCGCAGGCTGCTGATTGCGTGGGAAGAGGGAAAACAAGGGACACCCCAATTGGCGGGCCCGCAGCGGGGGGCTGCCGATGGCGATCCGAGGTGGTGGCAACCCGAAGCTACACATGGTCCTTCGGACCGCCGACGTAGAATGGGCCCCGCCGCCCCGGAGCTTCGCCACCGATGCGCATGCTGCATCATGGTCAGATCCACTGCGATCTACCGCATACAAGTCTGCCGCGCGACCTTCGCGCCTGGCTCGGCGAGCTCGCCTCGGAAATCTGTCGTCGGCATTTGGCCCGCCGGAAACGGGCTCACCCGTCCCGGCAAAGCCGGCCGCCCGTGCTCGTGACCGTCAAGGACAGTCGCTTCGCGATGGCCTGCAGCCACCCTTGACCGTCACTGCGCGCGCCGGCCAGTTTGAAGCCAGGTCGGCACGAGGAGATGGTCGCCAATCGAGCGAACGAGGAGATGAGGAACGAACCAGGAGCAAGATCATCGCCCCATCCAAGTGTAGCTGACGGCATTGGTCGCCGTGCGGCGCGGCAAGGAGCGTTTCCATGCCTGTTGTTACCGTTGGCCTTGATCTTGCGAAGACCGTCTTTCAAGCTCACGGTGTTGATGACGCCGGCCAAACCGTTCTTCGCCATCGCCTTCGGCGAAGCGAGTTGCTCGCCTATTTCGCCAAGCTGCCGCCTTGCCTGATTGCGATGGAAGCATGCTCGAGCGCTCACCACTGGGCTCGCGAGCTAGTCACTCTGGGTCACGACGCAACCGCAATGTGTCAAACCTTATTGCGAGGGTAATCGAATGTGATGGCAAACCGGCCGGGTTCGGCAAAGGCCCATGAAACGATGCGAGCCAGTGAGCTCGTCCATTTGTCTGGCCGCCGATCCGCGAATACCATCAGGGCCTGCGGCCGAGGGGCTCGCATAAACAGGCCGGATACACGACCGCAAGCACCGTGTCTGCCGTTATGTTCAATTTCGCCTTGCAAACAGGGAGCGGTCCATACACATCACTCTGCTCAAGCAGCCGTTGAGCCGCTCGATCGGGTCTATGCTGTGCAGCTTGACACGATGCTCCTTGGGAAGCTCATGTAGGCGAGCACGTCATGCTCGGCCTCATCCATGTTGGCTGCGTTCGGCACCTTCGGCTGAATCTGGTTGGCGACGAGTACCGATTCTCGCCGTTATTCATCCGAGTTCTACTCGGAATTGTTTGAAAAGTTTATTAATCAGCTATACACAAGCCTAAACAACATCAATGCATACCCCTTTTGCAAATCAGTCCAATGCTGTACTCGTCGAAACCCATATCGGCTTAGCATATTACTAAACTCGCATATTTCTGTCTTCTTCATGATCTCGGTCAGAATCAATTCACCTCTCTCTAAACGGAACGAGAATTGCAGTTTCTTAATATTTATTACTTGATCGATCGTGGATTCTAAGTAGCTCTCCATTCGACATAGCTGTTTGTTATGAATTGATACATGCCTAAACTGGAATATTTGAAAATCTGCGCCGAAACGCCAATTCAAATGCTGTAGAACGCATAGGTTAGCAAGGATTGCAGTTTGATTATTGTATGCTGCTTCCAGCATTTTTGTTTCTTTGTCCAAATCTATCCCGACTAAGAAATAATCGCCGTGGGTTAAGGACGAGCGAGCCGATAGGAGCAGATTATCCAACTCGTCGTCGTGCATATTCCCGATAGTGCTGCCGAGACAAATTAAAAGCTTTGGACCAGCGAGGTTCTTAACCTCTGCGAGTCCGGTTTGGTAGGTCCCGACAACTCCCAAGAAATTCAAATCCGGCGACACTGATAGAATGTTTTCAGCCGCTCTCTCCAAAATCGAGCGATTGATGTCGACGGCGGCGTAAGAGGTCAGGCCATGCGACCTTGCATAAGCTTCAATCAGTAGAGTTGTTTTCTCGGCGTTCCCCGACCCAAGTTCAACGAGAAAGGCAGAACCTGTTATTCCGGCAATCGTCTTTGCGCATTCTGCCAGAATATCTCTTTCTGTTCTGAACAAGTAGTAGGTTTTTTCGGCACAGAGCCGTTCAAACAACAATGAGCCTGTATCGTCATAATAATATACGGAGTTCACCCTACGCGGTGATTCCGACAGGGACGCCACCAAGAGGTCGCCGTTGAATAACGTTTCTTCAGGGACGTCCGAGCCGATGATTTCATATTTGTTGCCTGTCGCCACTGCGGCCGTGCCAGGGTGATCTTCTGCCATAGAGATAGCTCCACTAAATAACGTGTACTGGCGATGGATCTTTATTGACCGTTGCCACTAGCGACATGAAGTCGGGAGCGGCCGCCGCTTCACGAAGAAGGAGCTTCAAAAGTCGTGCCAATGGTGCTGACGGAGCGTTAGAACTTCTTTTCTTATTTTTGGTTCAATGACTTAACCGGAGAGCAGCATCAGCTTGGTCAGGACCATGGCCAGGACCATTGTGTCCCGCAGTCGACAAACCGGACAGTAGGTGTCGGTCGCCTTGATCCATGCCCGGATCAGCTCCTGCCTGCCAGATTGAAGATCCCTGGTTCAAGGCCTGCAAGGGAAACTCGATCGCAATCCCAGCCTCGCCAACGCGAGAATCATCGCATAGTCGCGGCACCCCACGACATCGGTCTTGGCCGGCATCCGCAATGGAGACCGGTAATTTCTCTGGGGTCGAATACCGGTTGTTAGGCTCGACCGGTCCTTGACTTGACCGTCGTTTTGGTTCAACGAGGCGACGGTCGCGGTACAGTGGACGAGCATGATCGAGGGGAAGAACGAATTCGGCAACGTCTGTCGTGGGCAAGTCCGGGTTGGCAAGAGCTGGGAGCGCTTGTTCGACGGTGAAATCGGCTTCTCGATCGAAGAGGGCAAGAAAGTTATGGCGGCGCTGCAGAGCGCGGTCGTGAACCAGGAGGCAGAGGCCTACGCGCTTTCCGTCGGGTTTGCCCGGACTGCCACACATTCAGACCGGTTAAGGACTACACAACGCATCGGATCCGAAGCGTCTTCGGCGCCGTTGAGGTTAGCAATCCGCGCTGGCTGCTGTGTCGGGAGTGCTATCCGGGCATGGTCGGCGCCTTTGCGCCGCTTATCGATACAGAGGCTGCAACCCGAGACTATGAAGCCTTGCGATCGAGAACTCGCCTTCTTGCTGCGCCGTTTCGACGGCCAGTGTCAAACATGCCTTCTCTTTTCAAGCCTAAACCGCCCCTTCTGCGCGCCGCCTAACCCCAGAGAAATTACCGGTCTCATCTGTGCGACAAGGAGCGTCTTTGCGCCTCAGCGCGGCCTGAACCGCCTCGCTCAGCAGGTCTGACAGCCTGATCTGGTATGGCGCGCCCCGAACAAGCTGACGGGCGGGAGCCCCCGTATCTCTTCCTCGAAAAGACGGAACGGGTGTGTCAGGGCAACATTTCTTCACCTTCTCGGATGTGTTGCGGAATCCATGGTCTGAGCCCGATGGCATGACGCGGCCCGTTTATCCGAGCCCAATCCAACTTATATACGGTCTCTGCTCGAAACAGCGGCACCAACATCCCGCTTGCGGCGGGTACGGGCTCAGGCTCAGGAGGACGGGACCATTCTTGTGGCGGAGGCATTTCAGGCCATCCCAACCTTCGGTTCGTCCACCTGGATCCGCCAGGACTGATCAGGCCCTGGAAGAAGTGCTTAGTTCACATTCCATGGGTGAGCGGCAATCGGCATCAGGCGCTCTTCATGACCGCCCCCTCGATGATGATGCCGGCGTTGACGTATTTCCACAGCGCCACGAGTAGCTTGCGGGCGAGCGCCACAATCGTCGCCTTCTTGAGGCGCCCGCCGTTCTGCTTCACCCGCTCCTTGAACCACAAGGAGAGCGCCGATTGCGATTGATGGCGCAGCCATAGCCACGCGAGCTGGATCAGCGTAGTTCGCAGCCTTGGATTGCCGGATTTCGAAACGCCCTGGTCGTGTGAGACGGAGCCGCTTTGCCAGGGGGTCGCCGCCAGCCCGGCGTAGGCGGCCAGCTGTCGTCGGTTGTCGTAGTGCCGCGACAGGCCCTCCGTCCACAGCACGGCGGCAAACTCCTGCCCGATGCCCTTCAGGTCGAGCAGCATGGCCGGGGCTGGCGAGGCACTCTGCTCGGTCGCAAGCATGGCGTCGCGCTCGGCCTCGACCGCCTTGATCTGTTCCATCAGCAGCTCCAGCCGTTCGAGTTCGCGATCAATCTGCTGCTTCAGATGGTCCGGCAGCGGACGCCCGTCGCCGGTCTTCAGCGCCTCAAGGCACCTGCGCCGATCGCGCCGCAACGGCTCGTAGCCGGAGACACCCTGTGCAAACAGCAGGCCTTTGATGCGGTTGACATGGCGGGTCCGCTCGTTCGTCAAGGCCTTGCGCTCACGCGAGAGGCGGCGGCGGTCCTCTTCCTCGGGGGTGGGCACCCGCAGCATGGCGCAGACGCGCGGCTCGCCCCTCTTATAGGCAAGCAGCGCGCGCACCAGCGCCTCGCCGTCGATCTTGTCGGTCTTTGCCTGACGCCGCCGGCGTGAGGTGGCAATCGAGGCCGGATCGACGACGTGGCTTTCGATTCCTTCGGCCTGCAGCACCCTGTGGATCCAAAAGCCGTCGAGCCCAGCCTCTTGGACGACGATGATCGGAAAGCATTTCCCGGTCCGCGCCTCGGCCTTCCGGTTGAGCTCGGCAAACCGCGCCAGCATGCCGGCCACGTCGCCGGCCGCCACTGCGTGTTTCGACATCTTCTCGCCAGCGCCCGGCGACAGCGAGGTGATCAGCCATTTCGAGCGGCTGAGTTCCAACGAGACGAAAATTGCGCCAAGATCAGTGCGGATGGCGGTCAACGCATCGGGTCGGTGTGCTGCAACGGGCATGCTCGGCCTCCAAGGTAGGGTGTCTAGGGTTTTGCAACCTCACCTTTGCCACAGCGCAGGTCGCTATCCACCCTCCTCATAGGATCTTGTGGCCGTATTCGGTATCGCGGCTGCCTTTGACGATGATATCGGCATGCTCATCGAACAGGCTGACCAACTTCTCGCCGGCGGGCACCGGCTCGCCGGCCAACACCCGCCGCTCGCTCTGTCTGATGATCCGTTCGACCACCGGCCGATAATGGCGAACCTGGATCGGCCACAGGGCTATGGGGCCACAGGGCTATGGACGGTGTGCTCGCCACGGCCAAACGCTCGCTCGCCTGCTCCAGATAGGCCAAGGTCGCACGGGTGATTGCGATCAGCTCGCGGTAGAGTTGGACCCGGTTGGGTCGACCGCGCGTGAACTGGATTTTGCGAGCCCGCTTCTTGGCTGCGCGGCAGTGATCGCGCCATGCCATGCTGGTGCCTGCAACGCGACAATTATGATGTCCGTCTAGCGACAATTAAACTAGCATAATTGGACCGTCGCCGAGTAGCGATAGGACGTCTATCTTTATAATTGTCATTTGACAAGGGGGAGGCCTTGCGACAATCACTTTAATTGGGTTCTTCCGCATATTTGGTGCAGGAACTACTTTTTTGGGTGTCCCTTTTCCGGGTGGGTCAAGCGGCTGCCAGCAGTCGGCTCCGGAGGAGTGGATAGGCGGCGCGCCCGTAGATCTGGCGCTTGATCGTCTTGAGGCGGTCGATCTGACCTTCGACCGGGCTCGTGCTCCAGGGCTGGGTGATTGCCGCCCGGACAGCCTCAATGTCACGGCCGATGCCTGCTGCAAGGGAGGCCAGCTCACTGCCCGTGGCATCGGCGATCCATTGCTCGAGGCCGGCATCATCATCGCCGCGTATCACTGCAGCAAAACGGCGGGCGAGTTCGCCCGCGATCGAAAGCTCCGGCGCATTTTCATGGAGATGGTGAAGGAACCGCTCGGTCTGCTCATCGAGAGATGTCGGGTCTTCGCTCAGGAGCCATGCGCAATTCCGGCGCGATGGCGGCCGCCACCGCGAATTTGGTGGCGCGGTCGGTGGCCGCTCCTTACGGGCGGCGGTCCATCTGTAGACGGTCGCCCTACTGCCTTCAAAGCCACGGTGCTTGATTTCGGTCCACAGCTGCAGCCCGTTGTGCTGGCCTTCCTCCCAGCGCTTTTCGAGATAGTCTCGAAAAGGATCCATGAGGACGGAGCGCGAGGGCGGCCGCCGGTGCTCGGGCTCACCGCCCGCTGCAAGCCAGCGTTGACAGTTCTCACGTTCAGGCCAATCTGGGGCGCGATCTGTCGCGGCGATAGACCGGTCTCCCGCAACTGAAGGATTTCAGCATAGAGCTCACTGCGCTGGTTGCGCCTCGACCGGCGCAGGCAATCAAGTTTCGGGGATAGCTTGGCGTCGTCGTTTCCGGCCATCTCGGACGTCATGGCCTTCCCCGCGGCGCTGACAGCTTTTCGATGGCGGCCGACGGCCAAACGCAACGCTTCGCCCAGGTCTGGAGAAGATGCCAGCGGTCGGCGACCTGGGTTGCATCGGGCGCACCGCGACGGGCGCCCTCGGCATAGACGCCGGCACGATCGCGCGCGATGATCTCGATGCCAGGATGGCGTTCCAGCCATGATGCGACCGTGTCGGCATTTCGATCCGGCAATAGATCGAGGACGCGATTACGCTCAAGATCGCAGATGATCGTTCCGTAGCGCTGCCCCTTGCGCCAGGCCCAGTCGTCGATGCCGACCACACGCGGCGCTTGCGGCGGCTCGAACCCAGCCGCGCGGATCATCCGCAACAGCGTGTCGCCGCTCGCCGGCATGGCGAGCCTGTCCGACAGGCGTGAGCCCGGCTCGCCACCTGCCGCGAAGCCGATCGCCAGCTGGCTTTCGCCGAGCCGAACCGTGCGTCGAGCCTTCGGTTGAACCGTCTCGGGAAGCCTCTCGGTGAAGATCCGGCGCGGGCATTGTGGATCGGCGCATCGAAACCGTCGTGCGTGAAGCCGGATTCGACAATCCGCCCCTGCCACGGCAGATCGGCCAACCGGCGCATGTAGTGACTGTGGACGCGACGCGTCCGGCGGCCGCAACATGGACAGCACGATTCCATCGCCTTCGGCCGGGCAACAAGCACAACCCTGTCAGCCTGCGGGAAAATCTGGACAATCGAAAGTTCGGGCGAAATCAGCAAACGGAAGGCATGGAGCACGGGCAAATCACGGCGTCGACTGCGATTCCGACTCTATGAACTTATTCGCACCGTCCGTGAATCCCGCAACCTGCACCAAATATGCGGAAGAACCCTTGATTGTCGCCGCGCACGATACGAAGATCCGCAACTTCCTGTACCCTGGCGTCCGTGTTGTAGAGGAAGAGCAATAGTGTGTGGTCGCGTAGCGCGAGATGCCCTTGCCGAGGCAGCGAACGAAACAAGGCCGCTACCTCCTCCCGCTCCAGGAAGTGCGTGTCGGGCAGTGATGTGCGCTTGACGGGAATTGCCGCGACTTGCTGACAAACGGCCAGCATTTCGGGTGCACGCACAGCGAGGTAGGCAAAGAAGGTGTTCAGTGCAGCGCGACGTTGATTGCGAGTACGCACCGAGTTGCCCCGTTCTTGTTCCAGGTGCTTCAGGAATGCCAGACTCCGTTCCAACGTCAGGTCATCAAGGGCCAGTGCAGTAATTCTGCGGCCACGCTGCTCGGCCACGAAGCACAGGAACAGGCGGATCGTGTCACGATAACTGCGGATCGAACCGAGCCGCAGCCCCTTCTGAACCGGGAGATGATCAGCAAAAAATGACCGGACCAGTGTACCGAGGGAGAGGGTCATGACCGATCCTCCGCGAGCGTTGCCGCGGCAAAGGCACGGAAGCGTCGGTTGGCGTGTTCGAGAAGCTCCGGGGTCGGCGTCAGATACACCGCAGTGGAACTGAAGTCGCCGTGCCCCATGAAAGTCGAGAGCGCAAGAAGCTTCGTCTGAGGATCGAGGCCGAGCCTGTACCAGCGCGTGAGTGTGCCAACGGCAAACGAGTGTCTCTAATTCCGAGCTCGGAATTAGCGGCATTGGACTAACCCGCTCCGCGATCGCGGAGCGGCAAGGAGGGTGTGTGCCGCCGGCGTGGTGTTGATCGCGTCGTCTGTCGCGCTGGTCATGTGTCCACAACAAGCTCCGACTGCGTCAGCATGGAGTGGCTGCTTGCAGCCCATTCCATCGGACAAAGGAGGAGTTTGTCATGACCCAACAGCGCTGGGACGACGGCAACGCTTTCCTGCCTCCGTTCATGGAGCGTTAGGAAGAGAACCAGGTGACGCGCGGACTGGTCGGTCCCTATGTCGAGACCTACGCTCTTGCCGACGGCAGGCTGGATGTGCGCTGGAAAGGGCATTCCCTGCCCTACCGGGTGTTCGAGAAGGACCAGCGGGTGACGCATGCGGCGATCACCGAGAACAAGCGGCTTTCTGATGTGCTGGCCTGTATCAAGGCGCGCCAGGATTCAGTCGCCGTCGCCGAAGGTCAAGACCAGCAGCGAGAAGAATGGCTACACCCCGCGAGGACGCAAACCGGGCAAGCGGACGGATTTCATGAACGATCCGGCGGTCATTGCTCGGCGGAGACAGTAGCTCTCTAACCTCGATGCCGCAGAATGATCTACTGATCGGGCTGTGAAAGCTAAAGCCGATCAGTGGCCAATCCACCCGCCCCGATCTGCCCTTCCAACCCGGACCAGCCGGTCAGATCGGTGCTGGTCGTCGTGCCGTGTGGCAGACAAAAGTAATATTTCTACTTTGCGCCAGGACATTTCAACCTGGCCGCCACATGCCGGCTTAATGAGAACGCTACTTGAGGCTATCGGTCCGCGCGGCCCCGTCAGCTGAGGCCCCCACGACAAATGCAACAGCGTGTGGCCGTATCGACGCGGGGAGGCAGTAAAAGCGCTTAGACCTGGAAGGCAATGCTCCAAGCGCGGGAAGCTGTGATGGTTTAGAGTTCCACGATCTCCTGACCCAATGCCGTCTTTGCAAATCGTGTCGCTATAGCTTAAGCCTCGGTCCAACGAAAACGTTTGGCCATTCCCTTGGCGTCACTCCCTGAATAGAATGCAGAATGATAAATATCGATCGAATCGACTTCCGGATACTTGAGGCACTTCAGACCGATGGTCGTCTTCCAGTAAAGCAGCTCGCCGAGATCGTTGGGGTTTCGGTTTCACCCTGCTGGCAACGCGTGAAAAAGCTTGAGAAAGCGGGCATAATTCGGCGCTACACGGCAGAAATAGCGATTGAAAAGCTCCAGACCGTCCAGGTTTTACTCGCACACGTGACTCTGTCACGAAGTAGCCGCGAGATCTATGCCGCCTTTGAACGCCACGTGCTCGAGATTCCACAAATTGTGGAATGCTACGAAGTAACTGGATCGTTCGACTATCACCTCAAGTTTGTTGTAATAAATATGCAAAAATACAACGAAATAGTGGAGACCTTCCTGAGCACGGCGTTTGGCGTGGAAAAATACGTGACGTATGTCGTAACGCGGGCGGCCAAGGACGAACGAGCTGTGCCGGTGAGTATCAGCTCCGTGGAACGCTGACGCGAATAATGCCTTAAACTTGTGAACGTCCGGCGCATTATTCTGGAGCTACTGGCAGTTGGAAAGTCGCGTGCGACACCTCCTAGCACCGACGACCAGTTCGCTGGAGTGTCAGACGCAAAGCCTACCTGACGTACCGATCGCCCAATCGGCATGTCCGTCAGGCCGGTTGGAAGCCGGTGCTGGCAGACCAACTGAGTAGAGGTACCCTGGCCAGCTAAAGGGATGACGGTCGTCATCCTTTCCTGAGTTCACGCTTGTGGATGTTCCAAGCTGCTTAGTACCACGGCGAGATTTCAGCGCGCCAAAGCTCCCGCTGGGTGGAAACGTGCGGGGATCGCATATGACTTCAAATAGCGACTTCAGCAGAAAGACTTTTCGTTTGGAGGGCAATCTTCAACAGCACTTACGGCATGAACACCGATACGGTTTTGTAGCGAGTGAATGAATTTGGCGACGTTGTCAGGATCGCCAGCGGATCGCAGGGGAAGAAGTGATCATTGCGGGAGCCTTTCGGGCATCGCGAGCGGCCGCACGCAATAGCGGCTGAACGATCAGTGGAGAACTCTACGATCATTTGGGATTCTTGACAGCATAGTTAGCAATCAAAGTGGAGGCTTGAATTGGCTACTCGTGTTGGTGTTGACGTGGGTGGAACGTTTACCGATCTGATCTTCTACGACGACACCACTGGTGAAGTCTGGCCAGCCAAAGTCTCAACAACGTCCTCTGACCCAGTTGAAGGTGTGGCGTCGGCAATCGCAGAAGCTATCCCTGCCCGAGCGCTCCGGGAAGCCGCATATTTTATTCATGCGACAACCGTTCCTCTTAATGCATTGCTTGAGCGAAAAGGCCCGAAGCTCGCTCTCCTTACCACACGAGGATTTCGAGACGTCCTTGAGGCTCGCCGTGGAGATCGTGAGGACGCATATAACCTGTTTTGGACTCCGCCCTCTCCCCTGGTCCCGAGACGACTGCGAATTCCGATCACAGAACGCATGACAGCTGACGGAGCTATCCTCACCCCCCTCGATAAAAAGGACGTCATCGAGGCTGCGGCAGCTCTGGAGGCTGAAGGTGTGGGATCAGTCGCAATTGCATTTCTCCATTCATACGTGAATCCCGATCATGAAATCGCCGCGGCGAAAGCGTTGCGGGAAGCGGGATATCGAGGTGAGATCTCACTTTCGCATGAGGTTTCGCGCGAATATCGCGAGTACGAACGAACCTCGACGACGATTGTTGATGCGTTCGTACGGCCAAGAATGGCTAACTACGTTCGATCGCTCGGGGAACGAGTGAGAGAAATGGGATTCCGAGGAAAGATGCTCATCACCCGCTCCGGCGGCGGCGCGATGACTTTCGAAGAAGCTGGCAAGCGACCCGTTGAGACGGTTTTGTCAGGCCCAGCTGCTGGTGCCGAAGGTGCGGCAGAATTGGCACGCCGGCTTGGCCTGGGTGATGTTATTTCGATCGATGTTGGCGGAACGAGCTTTGACACATGTTTGATTAGGGGCAACCGTCCGCCACTAATGTATGAGGGCCGGGTCGTTGGACTTCCGGTTCAGGTACCTTGGGTGGATCTGCGCACGATTGGTGCGGGTGGCGGCTCTATCGCTTACGTCGACCGTGGTGGGCTCATGAAAGTCGGCCCGCGAAGCGCGGGCGCCGAGCCAGGACCTGCCTGCTACGGTCGCGGTGGTACCGCGGCCACCGTGACAGATGCTGCTTTAGTTCTTGGAATGCTTGGTGAAGCGAAGCTTTCCACTGGACTGACCCTAAAGCGAGACAAGGCTGAAGCATCGCTGCGTGACCTCACGACAGAACTGGGGCTCAGCGACATCAAGCAAACGGCGCAAGGCATTATAACTATTGTTACCTCGAATATGGCAAATGCCATCCGAGAAATCACAATCGAACAGGGCCATGATCCGCGAACAGCCTATATCGTTGCGTTTGGGGGCGCCGGCCCCCTATTCGCAACTCTCATTGCCCAAGAACTGGGGATTCGAGATATCATCGTCCCTCCTCACTCTGGCAATTTTTCGGCATGGGGCCTTCTAGGCGCCGACATTACCCGTTCCACAGCACGAACCCGAATTCTCAAACTGACCGCATCGAACCTTTCAGAAGTCAACCGTGTGCTCACGGAGTCTTTTGAGACGCTGAACGCCGATAAGGCCGAAGGGCACCTATCCGAGGCGCAGGACGACGAGATTGCGCTAGATCTTCGCTTCGTCGGCCAGGAGCACTCACTTACAATTCCAGTCCCTTTCAAAAACGGGGAACTGAATGTTTCGCTTGAGGATATCCAGAGCCTGTTCGTCGCTGAGTATAGCAAAACGTTTGGCCATGCACTTGAGGATGAACTTGAAGTCGTTGTGATGCGAGCCACCGTTCGAACACCGCTACCACCGAGAAATGAGAGAGCTGTTCCAGGTTCGCCTTCCACATCGGTCGTATCGTTCGAAGCCTATTCCTTCACTGAAGATGCGGTCAGGCCTTTTCAGATAGTGCCGCGATCCTCCCTGTCGGTAGGCGACATGATCTCCGGCCCGTCGATCGTGCTTGAACAGACTGCGACGACCTACCTGGACGCCGGATTCTCGCTACGAGTCTTGGAAGACGGGTCGATGCTACTTACGGATGATAGGAAAGGCTAATGACTGTGCAAAGCTCGGCGATGGAAAATAAGCAGGACGAGGTCGCAAATGTCGACCCGATCACAACGGAAATCATCAGGCATACCCTCAACTCTGTGGCTGAGCAGATGAAGAGGACATTGATCCGGACAGCCTTCTCTCCCGTGATTTATGAAGTGCTCGACTTCGCGGTATCTATTTACGATCGGAATGTACGATTGCTGGCGCAGGCACCCACGCTGCCAATTTTCATGGGAACGTTGAGCTTTTGCGTCGAGGCTGCGATTAAAGGGGTCGGAGGGGAAAGCACACTCGAACCTGGCGATATCCTTTACATCAACTTGCCTTACGCTACCGGAACCCATCCGCAGGATGCGGCTCTAATTATGCCTGTATTCACTGGTGCCAACGAGTTGATCGGCTATTCCGCCGTGAAGGCTCACCTGCTCGACGTCGGAGGAAAGGAACCGTACTCAACAGACACGGTCGATGTTTTCCAAGAGGGGACAATCTTCCCTGGCGTCAAACTCTATCGGCGTGGCGAACGTGTCGCCGACATCTATCGCACCTTGCTTGCAAACTCGCGCATGCCTACTGCAATCGGTGGCGACGTCGAAGCCATGGTGGCTGCAGCCAGGGTGGGGGCAGCGGGCATGAGAGAAGTAGTCGAGCGGTATGATGCAAAGCGCTTCGCCGGCGCCGTCGAGCGTATGCTCGACCACGGCGAGGCTCTGGTCCGCAGCTATCTCCAGGATATTCCAGATGGTCGATATTCGGCGTTCGGCCGCATGGATAGCGATGGCATCCGCGATGAGGAAATCGAATTTGAAGTCATCGTTGAGGTTAAAGGGTCGAACGTGGCCGTTGATTTTTCCAATGCTCCCGACGCAAGGGAGGGGCCAATCAATTGTCCGCGTCCTGACACGGTGTCCGCCAGCAGTGTCGCCATCATGATGCTGGCAGGGAGTGGTGATCAGCCAAACCAAGGCCATTTCCGTCCGATTGAGGTTATCACCCGACCAGGCTCAATGTTCGAGCCTCTGCCCCCATCTCCTTGCTTCCTCGTCGGCTGGGCGACGCTACAGGCCATGGAAGTGATTTACAAAGCGCTTGCGACGGCGATGCCAGAGCGTGTCCCCGCGAGTAGCGGCGGCTGCATTCTCACGCTGGTACCATGGGGCGTTCGTGAGAAAACGCGTGAGCCATGGGCAGACGCCATGGTCTGCCCAGTGGGACAGGGAGCCCATGTGTCCGGCGATGGCGCCAATAGCTTGATGCACATCTCGGAAACTTCGACACGTTTCCCATCTGCTGAGGTCTGGGAAGCCAGGAACCCATGGCTGGTCGAGAAGGTAGAACTCGCGCAGGATTCTGGCGGAGCGGGACGATACCGCGGCGGACTAGGGATGGACATCAGTTTTCGAGCGCTTGAGCCGTCTTTCGTAACCAGCGTAATCGAGCGAACGAAGAACCCGCCATGGGGTCTTGCGGGGGGCGAAAAGGGGAGAGCGAACCGCGCAGTGCTACGCCTCCCAGACGGACAGTTCCGAGTAATTGGGAAGGCGACACGTGTAGAGGTTCCCGTGAATGCGGTACTCGAAATCGAATGCGGTGGAGGAGGAGGATATGGACCTTCGGCTGAACGAGACGAAGACGCCGTTAGAGCGGATATCAAAGAAGGCTACATCAGCGAAGAATCCGCACGAAAACACTACCCGCACGTTTTTGCCGCCGTCCACTAGTCAGCTGTAAGCGCCATGGATTCGTAGGTCAAGCATCAACGGCCCCTCAGTGCTTGGCGACTTCGCGGTACCAGCCGCGAGGGTTTTGGGGGGCCAGGGTCAAGATTGGACTTATATCAGGAGAATGAATTGCCAGCCGCAATAAGGGAACAATGGCTTGGTATAATAACCCCAATGGGAGGAGACAGGAGCAATGGAAAAGGACGAAAAAAGTCTTCAGGACCTTAAGGTCGCCAACGCACAACGAAACTTGATCAATCGGCGGCGGTTCCATTCTATGGCTGGAGGGCTTGTTGCCGCTTCACTCGGAGGTTTTGGTCGCGCGTGGGCCGACGACAGCGGTAACTCCGCCAAACAAAGCACGAGTGGCACGATCACCTTGGGCGGATGGCCCGATTGGATGGGCAAGAACAATATCGCGTCGTTTCGACAAGCCTATCCCGATGACGATGTGAAATTGGTGTCAATCCCTGGCGAAGAAGATCGAATTGCGAAGCTGGCGATTGACCCGCATGCGGTGGACTTCATATTGCTCGTTGAGAACGACGTTCAGCGCCTCGTCGATCTGGGAGTGGCGGCTTCTGTGGATCTCGGTGCAGTGCCAAATTACGCCAACATCGATAGCAATTTCAAAGTTGGCTATGCCTCCCCTTCAAATACGCGTTGCGTGACCACCGACTACGGAAAAACGGGGTTTGGCTACCGTCGTGATCTGGTTCAGGAGGAATTGAAGTCATGGGCCGACCTGTGGAAGGTGGCCGAAAAGTACTCGGGCAAGATCACCTTTCTCAATCAGCCACAGTTTGTGATTGGGACCGGTCTCATTGTAAACGGAGAGTCCATATCATCCACTGACGCAGGTACTGTCAGGCAGGCGGCCGACAAGATTATCGAGATCAAGCCGCATCTGAAGCGTTTCGTAGACACTGACATATCAAGAGGATTGGTCGATGGTTCAGTAGCGATAGCAATGAGCTGGGACTACGACATCGTTTTGGCGCAGCAGGAAAACGAGAACATCGTTTGGGTCGCGCCGGAGGACGGCATGTACGGCTACCTCGATGTCTGGGTTCCAATAAACACTTCCGAGCGCCTGCCTGTTGTCTGGAAGTTTTTCGATTTCTTCTTTCAGCCGCGCCAGTATGCTGATTTCGTCAACACACTCGGGATTGCATCTTGCATGGCGGCCAATCGCTCATTCATCGAGCCACGTTTAGCAAATTCGGAAATCCTCAATCCATCTCAGTCGATTCTCGAACGCGTCCAGTACCCGAAGTCGTTGGGTGATGGTCAGCGAATCTGGGATCGAGAATGGTTGCGCATCCAGGCTGCCTAATGACAAGCAAGGATATTAGGAATGCAAGAGCATCCGGAACGAAATGCGCCCAATGGATCTTCTTCGGCCGCCGATGACGGTCCAGGGCCGTTTCAGTCGGATCGAACAGCGCGACCTGAATCGCAGAAAATCAGGGAGCATCTCGCCGGCTTATCGCGTGTTTTGGTGTCTCTGCCAAACCTCGTTTGGGTTGTGCTGTTCTTCTTCGTACCCAGCGTACTTATGATCCTGTACTCATTCGCTACCCAAAATACATTGACCGCCAAAATTTCCTTTGGATGGACAATTGAAAGCTACGAGCGGATCAATGACCCAATTATTCTGCAAGCGTTAGTGCGATCCCTCTGGATCTCGGGAGCGGCCACTCTAATATGCCTGTTGCTCGCGTATCCAATGGCATATTTCCTAGCCTTTCAAGCGGGACGACTCAAAGCGTACCTCGTGACGCTTGTAATCATTCCGTTTCTCACATCCTTTGTGATCCGGAGCTATGCCTGGGTGGGCATTCTTGACACTAATGGTCTTATGAATGACGCCCTGATCTCACTTCACATCGTGAACCAGCCGCTCGATTTACTGTTCAGCCCACCCGCGATCATCATAGGTATAGTATACAACTATTTGCCATTGATGGTTTTGACCCTTTTTGTCTCCTTGGATCGAATCAATCCGAACGTTCTTGAAGCGGCGCGTGATCTCGGCGCGAGCGGGACGTCCGCTTTCTTCAGGGTCGTGTTCCCTCAAAGTCTCCCCGGCATGATGGCGGGGATAGTAGTTGTGGGGGCTCCGGCAACTGGTGAGTATGTCATCCCCACTATTCTAGGCGGCGGAAAAACCCTTATGTATGGCAACGTTATAGCAAACCAGTTCGGCAGTAGCTTCGAATGGCCTTATGGAGCGGCGCTCTCTGTCATTCTTGTCTTCCTACTTTTGGCAGTAATCGGGCTTTGTATAAGAATTTTCGGCCGTCTGGACGTTGAGCGGGTGCCGGGATAATGCGTGCTTTGCGACAGGTGCCCCTCTACAGCTTCGTGATCTTAATCTATTCGTTCCTATTCCTTCCGATCATCCTACTGATAGCAAACTCCCTGAATGCGGACGATCGCATGACGGCCTGGGGCGGACTGACCACACGGTGGTTCAGGCAAATGTTTGCAAATGAAGTAGTTCTCGAAGGGATACGCAACAGTCTTGTCATTGCCGCGTTCACCACACTCCTGGCAACAGTTACGGGCACTTTGGCAGCGATCGGGCTCCGGCGAGCAGGGCACACACTTCGCGCAGTCACCGGCGCCTCCACCTATTCGCGCCTGCTTATGCCGGAACTTGTGCTCGTTGTCGGGTTGTTGTTAGCCTTCAAGGCAGTGAATTGGCCGCGCGGCTTTGGTACCGTCATCATTGGACACACCAGTCTATACACCGCTTACGTCATCATGGTCGTTGGCGCACGGTTGGCACGACGTGACCCGTATATCGAAGAAGCCGCGCGCGACTTGGGTGCCACCCCCGCCAGGACCCTCATGCGCGTAACCATCCCCGAAGCTATGCCCGCTATCCTCACCTCCGGCCTCCTCGTCTTCGCGTTTTCCATGGACAATGTGATCACATCTCTCTTCCTTTCATCGGAAACCAATACTCTCCCGCTCGTTCTCTTCTCGTTGATGCGTACAAAAATCACTCCAGAGGTCAACGCGATCGCGACTTTCATGATTGCGCTTTCGACGTTGGTTATTCTCTTGGGCTTGTCCGCTGATTATTGGGTGCGCTCTGCTCGGCGGCGCCGACGCAAACCTATCTCCAATGGAGCGATGTCATGAATACGGTTAGCGCGTCGATGAAGATCGAGGCGGCCAACGATGCCCCTGCAAGTCCCAAAGAAAACTTTCTCGAGCTCCGGGGCCTTTCGAAATTATTTGGCTCTGCCCATGGCATCGCTGCAATGGATCTCTCACTCGCTCAGGGGGAATTCTTCTCCATACTTGGGCCTAGCGGCTGCGGAAAGACCACGACGCTGCGACTTATTGCTGGCTTCGAACGACCGCAGAGCGGACGTATCCTGCTAGAAGGACGCGACATTACCGATAATCCCCCGGAGAAGCGTCCGATTAACACCGTCTTCCAAAGCTATGCACTCTTCTCGCACCTCGACGTTGCAGAAAACGTAGCTTTCGGACTGCGAGAGGACGGAGTCCCCAAGAAAGAGCGGCTGGAGCGCGTCAACGAAGCGCTCTCGCTGGTTCGGCTCCAGGAGTTCGCGGCGCGGCGCCCGAACGAATTGTCAGGTGGTCAGCAACAACGCGTTGCCCTTGCCCGCGCGGTCGTAAAGCGTCCGCGAATTCTCCTGCTTGATGAGCCGCTGGGTGCCCTCGATTTGCAGCTGCGTAAAACAATGCAAATAGAACTTAAGGCGCTGCAGGAACGCCTCGGCATGACGTTTGTCTATGTAACGCATGATCAAGAAGAAGCGTTGACCATGTCCGATCGGATCGCGGTGATGAGTGGCGGGCGTGTTTGCCAACTTGGAACGCCAGAGGATATTTACGATCGACCGGCAAGTCGCTATGTAGCCGAATTCATCGGCGCCTCGAACTGCCTCCCTGTGACGGTCGGTAAAACACCACAAGGAACACTGGAATATCATGCTGCAAGCAGCATGCGAGGCCCCCTCCCTAATCTAGCTGGCTACCAACAAGGGGCACAGGCGTATCTCATTGTAAGGCCGGAATGCTGTGATCTTGAGCCTGTAGAGGGCGCAGGATTGCTGGGGGCTGTGAAGGAGGTACTTTTCAAGGGGATGTATCGCTCCTACCACGTAAACCTCGAGAACGGGACGACCTTCACGGTCGCGAATCCCCATCGGCCAAGTGCTCCTCGGCCATGGGCCGTCGGCGACCGGGTTAGAGTGACTTGGCCCGCTAGTGAGTGTTGGCTGGTAGCTGACTAGGTTCGAACCGGATTTGGGCGTTCATCGCGACAACAGTTTGCTGATCAATACGGCCACCCCTCGGGTGAGTGCGGTTTCAAACGTGACACTAGGCCATGATCATGATCATGATCATCAGCTTGGGAAATGTCGGCCTTTATTTTGTCTGGAGATTGCTAGGTTTCTTGGCGCGCGACCATCTGGTATTTGGCACCCGCATTGGCCGATAGCTGATCGGGTCCGACCTCCCCGGTCGATACGTCCTTTTTCACGGCGGGGACGTCTGACCAAGCAACCAAACTCTAGCCGCCGGATAGACTATCGTCTTGCCGTTGTCGAACTTCGATGCAGCAAGAGTTTTCGCAAAAATAGTGGAAATCAAAAGCACTTCCGCGTCACACGATGCTAACCTGCTCCTATCTGGCGCACAAGGTGAGTGCAATTTGATGTTTTAAAACAACCTGTAATGCCTGCGATCAGTTGGTAGAAGCGACGTATGAGCAGCGAGGTCGGTACCAGAATTCCATCTTCGATGGCCTCATTACCCATCCCGGCATCGAGAGCTGGTGTCCTTGCACGCACCCACCGGCGCGGCTGATCGCGCTTACGAGAGAGCTGTACGAATAAGTGAGCGGAGGGGTTCGATGCCCGGCCAAATCAAGGAAAGGGCTAGTTGGAGTGCCTATCCGGAGCTTCCCGGCATAGAATTCTTCAGCGGTTGCAATATCTGCAAGCGATATGATCCACACATGCACAGCTGTTTTGCAATCGGGACTGTAAGCGCTGGCTCGGAGCACTTTTGGTGCAGCGGTGCCGAATACGTTGCGGTGCCCGGCAGTGTAGAGTTCATCAACCCCGGGGAGGTTCACAGAGGGGGGCCCGGACAGTCAGGCTGCTGGAGCTATGAGATGCTTTACGTGGATGTTGCAGCCATGCAAGAAATCCGCGATGAGGTCAGCGGGACAACGGATGCCGCAATTTGGTTTCCCAATACAGTGGTTTCTGATCATGAACTTGCGGCCTCGATTGCTGCACTTCCACGAATACTCGCTGCTGCGGACTCCGGCATCGAGCGTCAAACGCGCACTATGGAGGTCCTCAGTGCGATCATCGCCCGTCATGCCACACCTCGGCTTGCCCTTCGTGGAAACGAACCTCGAGGGGTAAGGCTGGCGAAACAGTATATCGAAGAGCATTTCACCGCTGCTTGTTCCCTGACTGAGCTTAGCGAGATTGCAAACTTAAGCCCATTTTATTTTCTAAGGACGTTTCAGCGATCCGTGGGCATGCCGCCACACGCTTATCTTCGTCAGGTTAGGACCATGCGCGCGAAACAACTGATGGAGACTGGCATTCCAATCTGCGATGTTGCCGCCCAGATTGGCTTTGCTGATCAGAGCCATCTGACACGTCAATTTTCCCGTATTCTTGGCGTCACGCCTGGCGCTTACATGAGAGCAATCCGGTTCAAGACTGACTCCCAATGCGTTGGTACAACTCACCGCGACGCTTCCGCAAACGCAACCAACTAGCGATTTCGGGACAAGCGAACATTGCGCTAAAGGCCGCGACGGCACTATCGAAAAACATAAGGAGTGCAAATGTTTCTGTGCCACGGTTATGCTTCGCTCAGCTCAACCACACCGCTTGAACCGTTCCGATTTGACCGGCGGGATCTAGGCCCGACCGACGTTCGGATTGCTATCGATTATTGCGGCGTGTGCCATTCGGACCTCCACGTCGCTCGGAACGACTGGCAGGATACGATGTACCCGTTTGTGCCTGGGCACGAAATTGTTGGGCGGGTAACGGAAGTTGGCTCAGGCGTATCAAAGTTCAAAGTCGGCGACATGGCAGGTGTTGGAACCCGAGTAGATTCATGCAGAACGTGCAATAGTTGCCGACGGGGGCTGGAGCAGTTTTGTGAGGTCGGGGCGATCAGTACCTACAATAGCTTTGACAAACATACGGGGGCGAAAACCTACGGCGGATATTCCGAATATATTGTCGTTGACGAGGACTTCGTACTTATATTGCCCGCTAACCTTGATCCGGCCGCTATTGCTCCGCTCCTCTGCGCCGGCATCACAACCTACTCACCCCTCATGCATTGGAAGGTCGGATCTGGGCAAAAAGTGGGGATAGTGGGCCTCGGAGGGCTTGGCCATATGGCCGTCAAATTCGCACATGCACTCGGCGCTCACATCGCGCTATTTACGACGTCGCCCAGTAAACGCGAAGATGCCATGCGCCTAGGGGCGGATGAGGTGATTGTCTCGAATAATCCCAGCGAATTCATAACTCACCGGGACAGTTTCGACTTCATACTCGATACCGTGGCGGTTGATCACGATGTAAATGCGTATATCGAACTCTTGAAACTCGACGGTACCATGACTCAGATTGGTGCGCCGAAAGGCCCCTTGGCGGTCGACGCTTTGAAACTGATGAGTCGTCGACGGAGCTTCGCTGGTTCGCAAGTCGGCGGTATCGCTGAAACGCAAGAGATGCTCGACTTCTGTGGCAAGCACAGCATCGCTGCAGACATCGAGATTATCAAAATTCAAGAGATCGAACATGCGTTTTCGAGAATGCTAAAGAGCGACGTGAAATACCGTTTTGTTATCGATATGGGGTCCCTCAAAGAATAGGGTTTATAGTCGCTATCAGTTCTGCATTGTCGGCGGGGGGCAATTGGGCCGGGTAGCACATGTGCCGGCATAGCTCGACGCTTAGACCTCGATTTCGCTATACAGAATCCAATTAGGTCATCTGTTCAGCCTGCTCTGGGTTGGAGTGAGAACGCAATTTTCGCTGATCACACAAGCGAATCGATTGCGTTCGTGTGCAGCACTCGCTCGCCGCATCGTTGCCGCGTCTGCTCCCATTCTTGTGAAGAACAATATCCGACCACCTTATCAATTGAGCTTCACTGCTTGACGAGCTCCTTTGTGGTAACTGCCGTAGATGCAGATGCGGTCAGCAAGACAGTCCGTGAGATGTATCGCGGCACCAAAGTGAATCCTGCCCTCAGCCTCAAACTCAGTCGTACAAAATAGCATTCTGCGTCCCAATCGGTCGCCCAGTCACAGAAGAGCAATCGTGTTCAAGACGAGCGCCGTGGCTGTTGATATCAGCTTTTGGGAACGCACTCGAAAGACAGTCTTGCACAAAATTCGGTGATCTTACATGACCAGTGACCAAATGATTGAACGTCCCAGACTCTCATCCAGCGCTGAGATTGAGGGGCAAATATATGATGTGATCATTGTAGGATGCGGCTTCGCCGGCGCCACCGCCGCACGTGAACTGCGACGAGAAGGATGGAATGTTTTGGTGTTGGAGGCCCGCGATCGCGTAGGCGGTCGCGCGTGGTTCAAGCAGAATGCCATCGGAAATGAGCCGCTTGAGATGGGCGGCAAATGGTTCTATCCGACGGAGCGGTTTATCTGGGCAGAGGCTGATAGATACGGACATTCGTTGGTGGAGCCGATCATTGTCGATTGGCCATCGACCTGGTTGACATCCGATGGGCTGAAGCAAAGCTCGCTGCCTATCCCATTGTCGGAACTCCCGGACATCGAACGACTGATCGTCGCTATCAATCAGGCGGCCCGCAGAATTGATGTTAGCCGACCACTCTCCGAGCAGGCTCTGGCAGATCTCGATATATCCCTAACCGATTTTCTGGAGAACGTGGGTCTCACGGTGAAGACGCGCACGATCGCAGAAGCATATCTACAAGCTTATGCCTCTGCTCCTGCGGTGAACATCTCCGCGTTGCACCTGATCCGTCGCGTTGCCGCCGCTGGAAGCGTAAGCGAGTTTGTGATGTCGAGCGCGGGTTATCGGTTGAGCTCCGGTACGGCACCACTGGTTGACGCAATCCTAGCTGATGCAAAGGCGGATGTGCGCCTTTCGCATCGTGTTAGAGCGATCCGCCAAGACGTAGACGGTGTGACGGTCGAATGGGAGTCGGGTACGTTTCGAGGGCGGGCAGCAGTCATTGCACTGCCTCTGAATGTCTTGAAGCATATCGAATTCGAGCCGCCGCTAAGCGAGGGAAAACGACGTCTTTCCACTGAGGAGCTCGCCTGTATCGGCACCAAGGTTTGGGCCACCGTGAAGGGAGCGCCTACAAATTTCTTCGGCTGTGGCAATGGGGCGGGCTTAGACTGGCTCTCCAGTGAAGACATAATCATTGATGGCGGTGTGCTGATGGCCGGTTATGGCTCTGATGCAGAGGCGCTGGATGTCACCAACCACGCAGCTGTTCAGCGCGCGATCCGCTCGTTTTTGCCGGACGCCGAGGTACTTGCCATCGCTGGCCATGACTGGCGACATGACCCATTTTCGTTGGAGACGTGGGCCGTCTTCCGTCCCGGACAGATCACACGCCACGACAAACATGTGCGCACTACGGAAGGATTGCTAAGTTTTGCTGGAGCGCACACAGCATTACATTGGCCAGGGTTCATTGACGGAGCAATTGAGAGCGGCTTCCGTTCGGCGAGAGAAGTGAGTGCCCTGCTTCGCTAATAATTCATCTCGGAATTTTTTCGACCTTCTTGTCTACTTCTTGCTTGAGAGCGAGTAGTGGGGAGGGCAGACCCCAGCGCCCATGCACCAGCTGCTTTCTTCCATCGGCCGTATTGCGCACGATCGGCCCCATGTGATCCCGGTTCATTTGGTACGCCGGCACGAGATTGATCATGCTCTCAGCGTTCTGAGCCCATTTCGCAACCCAATCCTTATTCCATGGGGTTCTTCCATGCGGTACAGATTGCACATTCGCGGCGACCATTCATGATCGAACCGGAATGTATGCTCTTCCCCCATTTCGGCCCCCAGGAGAACTTGCGGAACTTCGAAGACAACATGATCGAACTGCAGGGGATGACCTGGAACTTCGTCAATGATGGTCACGGCAATTTGGGCAGCCACGGCGACGTCAAATTCTACCTCGACTATTTCGACAAGATGCGCAACGCCACGGCCGCGCGCGCATGGAAGGGCTTTCCACGAGAATGATTTGTTCCGCGAGCGCCTCGATACCATCATCAATCCGCGCCATCCGCTGGTCCGGTTGTCGGCATTGATGGAGTGGTCGCGCTTTGACAAGGCGTTTGGCGGGTTTCATCGCCCGGTCGGCAGGCCGGCCAAGCCGACGCGGCTGATGGTCGGTCTGCATTACCTCAAGCACGTCCACGACCTGTCCGACGAAGAAGTGGTGGAGCGTTGGGTGGAAAACCCTTATTGGCAGTTTTTCTGCGGCTTGGAGTTTTTCCAGCACGAGCCGCCGATCGATGCCAGCACGATGACGCGCTGGCGCAAGCGGATCGGGCCCGAGGGGCTGGAGGAAATGCTGAAGGCAAGCGTCGACGTCGCGCTCGAGACGGGGACTGCGAAGCCCGGTTCGCTGGAGCGGATCACCGTCGACACGACGGTGCAGCCGAAGGCGATCGCCCACCTCACCGACAGCCGGCTCTACCTCAAGGCAATCCAGATCCTGGTGCGTCAGGCCAAGCGGTACGGCATCATGCTCAGGCAGAGCCACATGCGGCTGGCCAAGGCAGCGGCGGTGCGGGCAGGTCGTTATGCGCATGCCCGGCAGTTCCGCCGGATGCGTCGCGAACTCAAGCGCCTTCGCACCTATCTCGGCCGGGTGTTCCGCGACATCGGCCGCAAGATCGCCGGCAATGCCGAACTCGAGGCCAGATTTGCCCGGTTGCTCGGGCTCGTCGAGCGGCTCTTGGCGCAGAAGCCGAAGGACAGGAACAAGATCTACTCCCTGCACGCGTCCGAGGTGGTCTGCATCTCGAAGGGCAAAGCCCGCAACCCTTACGAATTCGGCTGCAAGGTCGGGATCGCGGCAACCAACCGCGAGGGCCTCGTGCTGGCGGCCAAGGCGTTCGAGGGCAATCCGTATGATGGCCACACGCTCGCAGCAACGGTTGATCAGGCGGTGGAGATCGGCGGCGTAGACCCGGTCCGCATCTACGTCGACAAGGGCTATCGCGGTCACGACTATGCCGGCTCGGGATCGGTGATGATCGCCGGCCGCAAGCGTGGCCTGACGGCCACCATGTGTCGGGAACTGAAACGACGATCGGCCATCGAGGCCACCATCGGTCACATGAAGACCGACGGCCGACTGGACCGCAACTTCCTCCTCGGCCATGCTGGCGATGCGATCAATGCGCTGCTCGCCGCCGCAGGCCAAAATCTGCGCCTGATCCTCACGGTTCTCGCTCTTTGGCTTGCCTGGTGCCTGCAAGCACTCCAGCCGAAAACGGCGAAATCGGATGCTTCCACCCGTCTTCACGCGTTCGGAATATCAACGCCTTATACCAAGTCTCGCTCATCTTCACCCGTGTGCCCAGCGGCGTAGACCGATGGACATGATGCGCCACGGTTGGTCGATGAGACGGTTCCACGCGAAGCAGCAATGGTCGAGGATGTCGTCATAGGATTTGAAGATACGGTTGGAGAGCCAGTTGTCGCGCATGAATTGCCAGATGTTTTCGACCGGATTGAGCTCAGGGCATTTCGACGGCAGCGGCAACAAAGTGATGTTCTCGGGCACCACGAGGGCGGCGGAGAGATGCCACCCGGCCTGATCGATCAGCAGTACAGCATGAGCGCCCGGCGCCACGGCGCCAGAGATTTCCGCCAGATGGAGCGTCATTCCTTCGGTGTTGCAGCGAGGCAGCACGAGCCCCGCGCCTTTGCCTTCGGCCGGACAGATCGCGCCGTAGATGTAGGCCGACGTGGTGCGCTGATCCTTTGGGGCTGATGGTCGCGTTCCGCGCCTTGCCCAACGGCGGGTAATCCCGTTTTTCTGACCGACCCGGGCCTCGTCCTGCCACCACAACTCTATGGGTGTGCCACGGGGAAGTGTCGCCCGGATCGCCGCCACTGCGGCGGGGAAGTTTTTTTAAAAGCCGGAATGGCGTCAGCATCCTGCGCATGATGGCTGGGCCGCGCCGACAGTTTGCCGGTAGCCCATGGCGCGCAGTTCCCGGCTCAGCGTCTGCTTGCTGATGGAGATGGTGAACTCGTCCCGGACCCACTGCGCCAAGTCGATCAGACGCCAGCGCACAACGCCGTGCGATGCCGGGATCGGGCCACTCTCGGCAATGTTCGCCAAGGTCCGGCGCTGCGCATCATCCAGCAGGGGCACGCCACCAGGAGGCACCCCGTCGATCAGGCCGTTAGGGCCAGAGGCGTTGAAGCGCAGCACCCAGTCGCGAACCGTCTGAAGACCTACGCCGCCAACCCGCGCCGCCTCGCAGCGCGTGCTGCCCTCGTAAATCATCGCCAACGTCAGCAACCGGCGAACCTGGTTCGCATTATCGCTCGACCGGGCCAGTGCCCGCATCGCCGACGCCGTATAACCATCTCGAAGCTTCACTGCCGCTGCCATCGCCAACCTCCTTGGGTTCGCGATCAATGAATCAGACACCAGCCATTTTGGAAAGCCCCTTCATGAGTCAGGGCTCAAGAGACTTGGTATTAGATGAGACCTGTGCGCGGGAAGCATTTTGCGTTGATTTTGTTTGTTCTTTTCGGCTTCCAGGGTAAAGAGGCGCACTGATATCAGCGCCGACGTCGTCGGCTGTGTCTTCTGACGCTCTCGTGTAAGCGTCAGTGGTGTTTT
>NZ_JAMYUQ010000029.1:0-55820 GCF_040323095.1 Mesorhizobium sp. M0058 | reverse complement strand
CACGGGCGTCTTCCCGGCGGGCTGCTTAATCATGTCCTACGTCGGCACGGGCGGCGCCGCCGGCTGCGGCGGGGCTTGAAACTTTTCTCCACCATTTCAATAATTGCGGCGCCGCGGGTGTCACGCCGGGGCGTTTTCTCTACGAGAATTGTGTGTTTCCGCCATCGGCGGCAAACTTCTAGGCTGTGGTCCGGCATCCGCGCCAGACGGCAAGCCGCTGGAGGACATCATGACCGACACGACCTCAAATCCGCAGGCCGATACGGCACGAGCGTCTGAACTCGGCGCGGTCGCCCGGTTCCTGAAAGCGACCGAGCTCGACACGCGCATGCTCGGCATGGTCGGCGCGCTGCTGGTCATCTGGGTCGGCATACATATGCTGTCGGGTGGGCTTTTCCTGACGCCGCGCAATCTTTGGAACCTGTCGGTGCAGACGTCCTCGGTCGCGATCATGGCGACCGGCATGGTACTGGTCATCGTCATGCGCAACATCGACCTTTCGGTGGGCTCCGTCGAAGGCGTGATCGGCATGATCATGGGCGTGGCACAGGCCGAATTCCTGATTCGCGTCATCGGCTTCCAGCTTGGAAACCCCTGGCTCTGGGTCGTCGCGCTTGCCGCCGGCGTGGTGCTTGGTCTGCTGATCGGCGCGTTCCAGGGCTTCATCATCGCCTATATGCAGGTTCCGGCCTTCATCGTGACGCTTGGTGGCCTGCTGGTCTGGCGTGGCATGGCATGGCTCATCACCAGCGGGCGCACGGTCGCGCCACTCGACGCCACCTTCCAGCTGATGGGCGGCGGACCACGCGGCTCGATTGGCGCCGCTGCCAGCTGGATCGTCGGCATCGTCGCCTGCGCGGCGGTCGCCTTCGCGCTGCTCAACGGTCGCTCACAGCGCAAGCGCTTCAGCTTTCCACTGCGCCCCGTCTGGGCCGAGACCTTGCTTGGCGTGGTCGCTTGCGCGGCCATCCTCGGCGCCGTGTGGATCGCCAATTCCTATCCATGGCCGATCGGCATCGTGCGCCTGTACGCACAGCAGAACGGCATCACCGTTCCCGAAGGCGGGCTGTTCATCGCGCATGGCATCGCCATACCGGTGCTGATGGCGGTGATTGTCGGCATCATCATGACGTTCATCACCAAGCGCACGCGTTTCGGCCGCTATGTCTTCGCCATCGGGGGCAATCCGGAGGCAGCGGAACTCGCCGGCATCAACACGCGCTGGGTGACCATGAAGGTGTTCATGATCATGGGTGTGCTGGCTGCAATCAGCGCGGCGATCTCGTCGGCCCGTCTCAATGCGTCAACCAATGCGCTGGGCACGCTGGACGAGCTTTTGGTGATCGCGGCCGCTGTCATCGGCGGCACGTCGCTCGCGGGCGGCGCCGGAACGGTGATGGGCGCCATGCTCGGCGCGCTACTGATGCAGTCGCTGCAATCCGGCATGGTGCTGCTCGGCATCGACTCGCCGCTGCAGAGCATTGTCGTTGGCGCTGTCCTGGTCATCGCCGTCTGGCTCGACACCGTCTACCGCCAGCGCGTCTAGGGAGGAACGATTATGGAAAAAACTGCTCCCACCGGTACGCCACTGATCGACATGCGCAACATCTCGATCGCGTTCGGTGGCATTCGCGCCGTCGACGATGCGTCCATCGATCTTTTCCCGGGCGAAGTGGTGGCGCTGCTTGGCCACAACGGCGCCGGTAAGTCGACGCTGATCAAGATCCTGTCGGGCGCCTACAAGCGCGATGCCGGCCAGATCTTGGTCAACGGCCAGGAGGCCTCGATCTCCAATCCGCGCGACGCCAAGAAATACGGCATCGAAACGATCTACCAGACGCTTGCGCTGGCCGACAATGTCGACGCTGCCGCCAACCTCTTCCTCGGCCGCGAACTGATGACCGCGTGGGGGACACTCGACGATGTCGCCATGGAGGCCGAGGCGCGCAAGGTGATGGGCCGGCTCAATCCGCGCTTCCAGCGGTTCAAGGAGCCGGTAATCAAGCTCTCGGGCGGCCAGCGCCAGTCGGTGGCGATCGCACGCGCCATCCTGTTCAACGCCCGCATCCTGATCATGGACGAACCGACGGCCGCGCTTGGGCCGCAGGAGACGGCGCAGGTCGGCGAACTGGTCAAGCAGCTCAAGGCCGACGGCATCGGCATTTTCCTGATCAGCCACGACATTCACGACGTGTTCGAGCTTGCCGACCGAGTCTGCGTAATGAAGAACGGCCAGGTCGTCGGCACCGCGCGCACCACCGATGTGACCCAGGACGAAGTGCTCGGCATGATCATCCTGGGAAAGTGCCCGCCCGGCGCCATTCCCGGTCCGGGTGCGCTGAAGATCGCGGCCTGAGACCACGCTATCGTCAGCTGTCATGTTCACTGATGCTCGAGATCGATAAGCCGGCTAAATATGCATGATATGCCAGCTGTCATTATGGCTTGGCCGCGCCATTGTCTTGCCGCGGCGACTTGCCCATAAAGGTCCCGAACCGTCCATGGGCCTGCGTTGAAGAAGTTTTTCCCGATCCTTGCCTTCATTGCCGTTGCACTGATCAGCCTGACGATGGCGGGCTTCGCCTATTTCGCGACCCAGGAAGCGGCGCGCATCAAGTTCGAGGCGACGGCCGACGACGCGCTCAACCGCATCGAAAGCCGTATCGATCTGCATCTGTCACTGCTGCGCTCGACGCAGGCGCTGTTCGACGCCCGCAATGGCGAGATTTCAGGTAGCGAATTCAAGGCCTTCTTCAGCGCCCTCGATGTCGATAACAATTTCGCCGGCCTGCGCGGCATCGGCTATCTCAGGCTGGCCAAGACCGGTGACGAAGCGGCGGTCGAGCGCGACATGTTGCGCGACCGCGGCGCCGCCCACACGGTCTATCCGGACACGACACAGCCATGGCGCACGCCCGTCGTGCTGTTCGAGCCGCTCGACCCTGCCAACGAATCCACCATCGGCTACGACATGTTCACCGAGCCGGTGCGGCGCGAGGCGATCGAAAAAGCGATGGCCGATGACGCACAGCACGCAAGCGGTCTGGTCCAGCTCGGCCAGGACACTGGCGCGGCGCAGACCTTTACCGGTTTCCTGGTCTTCGTCAGGCTCAATGTCGAAACCGCGCCGGATGGTATCAATGCGTCCAGATCATCGACATCAGGCCTTCTCTACGCGGCCTTCCGCGCCCGCGACCTGTTCCAGACCGCGCTCAGCCGCACGCCTTTGCTGCCGGTCAACACCGCGGTCTATGACGGCACGGCCGACGCCGACAATCTTCTGTTCCAGTCGGAAACGCCGCCGGTTGCGAGCTTTGGCGACAGGCTGTTGGTGACGCGCAAGATCATCGTCGCCGGTCGGCCGTGGACGGTGCTGTTTCGGCCGACAAGTGCATTTTCGCAACCGTCCTCGCGCGCCATTCCGGTCATGCTCGGGCTGTTCGGCCTGCTTCTGGCTGGGGCCATCGCGTTGGTGGCGCGCTATCAGGAGCGCGCCTACGACGCCAAGTCGCTGCTGCATGAAACGACGGAAAAAAGCCTGCTCGAAAAGGATTTGATGCTGCAGGAGATGAAGCATCGGATCAAGAATTCGATCACGCGGGTGCTGGCGATTGCGCGCCAGACGGCAGCGCAAGCAACCGACGTGAAGGAGTTCTCAACTTCCTTCTCAGCCCGCCTGCAGGCAATGGCGGCTTCCCAGGATATGCTGACGCGTTCGCGCTGGCAGAAGGCCGATCTTGGCGACCTGCTGCGCATCGAGCTCGGCCAGGTGTTCGGCAAGGAGCTTCCGGAAGGGATATTGTCAGGGCCTCAGGTGCTGCTCGACGAGAGGACGACGCAGGCGCTTGGCCTGACCTTTCACGAACTGGCGACGAATGCGCTGAAATATGGCGAGGCCGGCAATTCCGTGGGTGCGCTCAAGGTCGACTGGTCGTTCGAGGGGCGCGGGTCCGAGCGGATGCTGGTTCTGAACTGGCGCGAGGCCGGGCAGAAGGAACTCGAAGCGCCGGCGAAGACCGGCTTCGGCACCAAGCTGATCGACCTCAATGTCACGCGCGAATTGCGCGGCACGATTGCCCGAGATTTTCGCATCGATGGGCTTACGGTGGAAATCAGGATCCCGCAGCCTGATGCAGTCAAACAAACGGAGACCGGCTGACCGGTCTCCGTCGCGATTGTCTGATGCTTTTGAAGCGGATCAGCAGCGAGCGGTGTAGAGCCGGCCGCGATTGTCGCGATACTGGCAATAGCCGTTGCGCAGGTTGCGCACCAGCAGGCCGGAACCGGCGCCAACGGCTGCGCCGATCAGCGCACCCTTGCCGCCGCCGATCAGTCCGCCGGCCAAAGCACCGACACCGGCGCCGACACCGACATCCTGCTCGGTCGTGCTGCAGCCGCTGACGGCGACCACCGCAACCATGGCAATAATCAATTTCCGCATAGAATCTCTCCTCACTTTTGTCCTCACTTTAGTAAGCTCCAGCCGCTATTTAGCACGAAACAGCAGCCTTTGCCCGCTCGATCTTATTGTTGGCTAAGAGAGTCTTTTTCGCGGCGCGTGGCGTTCGACGCGACCACGACACTGGAAATCTGCAAAGACGCGTCGAGGGTGCCGTCCGGGCGCACGTTCCAGACGATCTGGTCGTAATCATCCTCCAGCGCGGGGTCCACCGTAAGACATTTGGCAACGACGTGCTCGGCCTGACCCTGCACGTCGCCGGCAGCGAATGGACGTTCTGCCGTGCATGCTTCGGCGGTTTCGAAAACACTGACCGGCACCGGCAGTTCACGGCATTCGGTCATGTTGTTCGAACAGCCAATTACCAAAAGCAAAGCGGCGATGTGTTCCACGGTGACACGTCCTCTCGCCATAAGAACGGTCCACAGCCGTCAAAGTTCCTGTGCCGAAAGGGGCGTTAATAATTGGTCGGCTACGAGCTGGACAGCTTCTGAGCCAGGCTGCTTGGGAGCAGCGTGAACCTGAGCATCTGGCTCAGGCCAATTGCGACGCCACGATCAGCACAACAGCGGCGACGAGCGCGACAGCGGCGAAGCGAAGCAAGGGGTGCCAGGCGTGCTGCAAAGGCGAGGCTGAAGCATCAGGATCCTGAAAGCCGCTCATCGAGACCCGCGCGGCCTGCTCCAGCCTGTTCATATCGGCCACCGTCATGATCATTCCTCCCATACTTGCGTTGCAGGCCGCGGCCGAACATCGGTTGAATCGGTCAAGATCCAGCAATCTCTGGGAACCACAGCATCGGATTTTATGGTGAACAGCCGGTTAAGGAATCCCGCCGCTCATTCGGTTTCGAAATTGCCGTGCGGAACCACCAGGCGATATTCGAGGCGGTCACTGGTGATCTCCAGCGTCGCCGTGCCGTTCAGCGATGCCGGCACGACACGTTCGAGGGCAACGCTGCCGAAGCGTTTCTCGGTGCGTCTGTTATCATTGGCGACAATGGCCTCGACCCAAGTCAGCGACAAAGCTGGCTTGTCGGCGGCCTCTGCGACGTTCGACAGATCGGCGGTTACCTCGACAAAGCCGTCCGGCCGCGCCAGGGCGCCGTAGCTGAATGAATTGACGGCGAGTTCGTGCATTGCCAGTCCGATATGAATGGCGGCGTTGGGATTGAGGTAGGGGTTGACGCCATTGAAGCGCAGGCTCTGCGCGGGATCGGCGCCGTAGCGAACGACCTGGCCGCGGATAAGCTCGCGAAGTGCTGCACCCCGCCAGTTCGACGACGTTACCAGATCCTGGGAGGAAGCCAGTGACTGCAGGCGGCCGCGAAAGCGCTTCAGGAAATCGTCGGGTGTCTCGGAATAGCGGCCGGTCTGGGTGGCAATACTCTGGATGATGGCCAACAGGTTCTTGGAGCGGTGGCTGACTTCGCGCAACAGCGTCTTCAGCGTCTGTTCGCGGCGTTTCTGCTCGGTGGTTTCCACCATCGTGGTGACGACGCCCTGCACGTCGCCGCGATGGCCCCGATCGGCATCGACCCATACCTGGAACCAGCGCATGCCATCACCGGTGGGAACACTCAGTTCAAGGCGTTCCGGATTGCCGGAAGCGATCACATTGCTTTTGGCGGCGGCGATTTGCTCAGCTTGCGCCGGTGGCAACGCGCCGTTGCTGTCGGCTGTGTCGGAAACCCACGGCGCACGCATGTTGCGGGCCCATACAGTCTTCAATTCACGATCCTGATAGAGGACGGAAATGCCGGCATTGTGCAGAGCGTGAAGCAAGGCCCGGCCAAGCTGCATTCCGCTTTCAGCCGGGTGCAGTGCGATCACCTCGTCGCCCTGTCCGCTCTCGCCTCCGCCAATGGAACGCATCAATCACCTGTCCACCTGATCAGGACCGAACGATTCACTTGGACTCAGTTCCTGAGTAGGTCCCCAGAAAAGGTCCGCCGGACGATGTCCCGTTGGAGGACATCGCCCGGCGGTGGCTGGAAACCGTTTGAGGGGTGCGGCTTCCAGTGTTCGCCCGCTCCTACGATGCCCGTCTGAACAGGCCGGCCAGAAGCGAGATGACGAGGAAGGCGAGAAAGATGAAGAACAATATTTGCGCGATACCGGCCGAGGTACCGGCGATGCCGCCGAAACCAAGCGCGCCGGCGATGATCGCCACGACGAGAAATACGAGCGCCCAGTAGAGCATGATCTGTCTCCTTCCGATACTGGATCAAGAACGTGAGTGATTGCTGTTTGTTCCACCATTTGCCGAAAAAGAAGGTCTTTGGAAGAGGCCCGGACGCGAATTGATTCGCGCGCGTGAGCGCCATACGGCGCGACGGGCAGCCGCCGATCGCCGGGTTAGGCGATCGCCAGTGCCGCCAACGCTGCGAGGCGGCGAAAAGTTGGAGATTGAAGGCCCTACTTCACGCGGCGGCCTTGGCCTGCCGGTCGAAGAACAGCGCTTGGCTGATCAGCGCCTTGACCATGTCGGGATTGAACGGCTTGGTGACGAGGAAGGCCGGTTCAGGCCGCTCGCCGGTCAGCAGACGTTCGGGGAAGGCGGTGATGAAGATTACCGGCACCGAAGTCGACGACAGGATTTCGTTGACCGCATCGATACCCGAGCTGCCATCGGCAAGCTGAATGTCGGCCAGCACCATCTTCGGCCTTGTCTTGGCGAACATCGCCACCGCCTCGGTATGGGTGCGCGCGGTTCCGACCACGTGGTGGCCGAGGCTCTCGACCATTTCCTCGATGTCCATGGCGATCAGCGGCTCGTCCTCGATGATCAGCACATCGGTCGCCACCTGGCGAGAGATCTCGTTGCTCGCCTGGGCAAGCAGTTCGGAAAATTCCCTGGCGTCGACATCGAGAATTTCAGCTGCCTCGTCTTCGCCGAAGCCTTCGACCGCGACCAGCAGGAAAGCCTGGCGTGGCCGTGGCGCAATGGCGTTCAGATTGGCGGCGGCGCGCTGCTCCCATGCCGATTGCGCCTGCTCCTGCGGAACGCGGATGGCAATGGAGGTGAACAGTTTGGCGAATACCTTATAGAGCGCGATGCGGTCGCTTGACGCTTGCGGGAAGATGTCGACGTCGGCGATGATGGCTTCGAGCATCGCGGCTACCAGCGCATCGCCACTCTCCTGCGATCCGGATACGGCGCGTGAAAAGCGGCGCAGGAACGGCAGGTGCGGAGCGATGGTTGCGGAAAGGCTCATGGTAGACGTCTCCCTCAGATGACGTGATTGCATAGATTGCAGGTCAAGCTGATTGCAAGCCCCAACATCCAAACGCGGGTTTTGCGAAAAAGTTCCGACACTTGTGGAACGAAACTGCACGGGCGACGTTTGTGGTGCGATGGGCAACCAGACGAGGGGGCCGCTTTGCGTTGTGTAATGGGGCGGCTCGGGGCGCTGGATTTAAGGGCGAAATGAAGGACATGAATAAAGAAACGCTGGCTGGCGCCGCTGACAGGCGCCGGGCCAATTCCGGCGACCCGCTCGGGGCGAATTCGGAAATTGGCCGTAAACTCAAACAGTATTATGACGAGCTGGTCTCGGACAATGTGCCGGATCGCTTTGCCCAGTTGCTCAGCCAACTGGAAAAGGCCGAACCCGCACAGAAGAAGGACTGAGGCATGGCAGCTGTCTCACAAGGGTTCAAGACCGACCTGCTCGGCTCGATCCCGAGCCTGCGGGCCTTTGCCGTGTCGCTGACGCAGAATGCCGACAAGGCCGACGATCTGGTGCAGGAGACGCTGGTCAAGGCTTGGGACAAGCATGAGAGCTTTCAGCCCGGCACAAATCTCAAGGCATGGCTGTTCACCATCCTGCGCAACGAGTTCTATTCCCAGATGCGCAAGCGCGGCCGCGAGGTGCAGGACAGCGACGGCATCATGACGGCCAGGCTTGCCGTTCATCCGGCTCAGCACGGCCAGCTTGACCTCAAGGATTTTCGCGGCGCGCTCGAGCAACTCCCCGAGGACCAGCGCGAAGCCATCATCCTCATCGGCGCTTCAGGCTTTTCCTATGAAGAGGCCGCCGAAATCTGCGGCTGTGCGGTCGGAACGATCAAGAGCCGGGTCAGCCGGGCCCGCACACGGTTGCAGGAGATCCTCAAAATCTCCGGCGAAGACGAATACGGGCCGGACGCGATCTCGTCCCAGGTGACGGGTTCAAACGCTGCCTGACGGCGGAGGCCCCGTTTGCGGGCCTGGGCTCTCTACACATACGCATCGAAGATATCTCAGACTGGCGCGCGGCCGCAGGCCGCCGCCAGAGCCTCGACGAGATCGGTCCCCGAATAAGGCTTGGTGACCAGGCGGATGCCGGGAAAAGACCCTTTGATCTCATCGGGGTCCGAATAGCCGGAGGCAAAGACAAACGGCAGGCCCGATTGGCGCAACCGCGCGGCGAAATCGAGTGTGGACGTTCCGCCCAGCATGAGGTCCACGATAGCGGCGTCGAACTCGCCAACGACCTTCTGCTCATCGATCTCGGCCAGAGCGCGGGCAATCACTACGTCGTTCGCGCCATGGTCGCGGCAAAGCTGCTCGACATCCATGGCGATCAGGAATTCATCCTCCAAGACAAGAATTCGCAATCCCTCAAGCAATGGCGGCACTTGGCAATCTCTCCTCAATTCTTGCAGCATCGGGTACAGTGACTCCAGTCAACCGCATCGCGGACCTTGGGGGATCGGTCAGGCCTTAATCCGAAAAGTTCGCCCACCGGCTCTACTCCACAAGCGAGCTTCGAATTCGCCTCAGTGGAGTGTAGCGAGTCATGATCGCTATTTGCCATCCTGTCATTTAAAAAAGACATGCCGTCGGCAGCGGAACCGCGGCCTTACAAGGCGTAGCACTCAGTCTCTGGCAAGAGACTTTCGAAAGAGGGATCGAAATGTCTGGCCAGAATGGTCGTTCGTTTTCCAGCCGTCAGTACCCATGCGAGATCTGCCCGCTTCGGCCATTGCCGGTGTTCCGGGAATTCGAGAAGCAGGAGCTTGCCTATGTCAGCATGTTCAAGAAGGGCGAACTGGCCGTCGACAAGGGCGCCACAGTGCTGGTCGAAGGCAGCCAAAGTGCTCATCTCTACACCGTGCTTTCGGGCTGGGCCTTCCGCTACAAACTGTTGTCGGACGGCAGGCGCCAGATCCTGAACTACTCCATGCCCGGCGATCTTATCGGGCTGCAGGGCAGCCTGATGGGCGAAATGCAGCACTCGGTCGAGGCGCTGTCGCCCATGCTGTTGTGCGTCTTCGAGCGTGAAAACCTGCACGAGCTCTACCGCAACCATCCGGGCCTTGCCTACGACATTACCTGGCTGGCGTCGCGCGAGGAGCGCATGCTGGACGAGAACCTGCTCAGCGTCGGCCGGCGTACGGCGGTCGAGCGCACCGCCTATCTCATTGCCTTCATCGCCAGCCGCGCGGCGGCAGTCGGGCTCAACGGCAAGGCGCCGGTGCAAATCCCGATTACCCAGCAGCATGTCGCCGATACGCTCGGCCTGTCGCTGGTCCACACCAACAAGACGATCCGCAAGCTCATCGATCGCAAGCTGATCGCCTGGCGCGACGGCGGTTGCGAAGTGATCGATGGGGAGGGGCTGAAGGATCTCGCGCGCTGGGAGGGCCTAAGCGAAGGCCGTCGGCCGCTGATCTGACAGGCAGGCCTCCATCTGGGGCTGGACTCGCACTTGCAAACACCCTTTCATGGATACGGTCTCCGATTTCGGAACCATGACGTGTGTCGGGCGTTTGAAGCCAAGCAAACGCAAGGAGTTTAGAATGGCAACTGCCGCAGGAAAAACCGCCAACGAAAGTCAGACGAACGCCGACCTCGAAGCCGACATTCGGCAGTTGAAGGCGGATATCGAAAAGTTGACCAAGCAATTGGCCAAGACCGGCGAACATGGTTACGGCACGGCGCGGCGCGCTGCTGCCGAAGGCGTCGACCAGTTGCGCGCCCAGGGTGAAGCCGTCTTCGACAGCCTGCGTGGCAACGCCAAGGATCTTGAGGCCCAGATCACGGCCAATGTGCGCGAGAAGCCAGTTACTTCACTGGCGATCGCGGCCGGCGTCGGCTTCCTGTTTGCGCTTCTTGCCCGGCGCTAGTTTCGACAGAGATGGGCATGCTGGCACCGCTTATCTCGGCCTTGGCCTCGGGTGAAGCCATTGCCGCCATGCGCCGCGCGCGCACGGCGGCAATCGTCTACGGGTTCGCCGCCGTCGCTGCCCTGTGCGGCCTCGGGTTTCTCCTGGGGGCGGCCTACATCTGGGCGGCTGACCGTTATGGCTCGATGGCCGCCTGTCTCGGCTTCGCGGCTGGTTTCCTGGTACTGGCCGGGCTTATCGTGCTCATTCATCAACTTGCGGCTGGAACGCGTGCGCGCCGACGTGCGCGAAGGCGCAATGCCGACCTGAAGGCGCTCGGTATCACCGCGGCGCTTGCCGTGCTGCCGGCCTTGCTCAAGGGGAAAGGCGGGAAGGGCGTCATTCTCGGCCCGATGATCGCGCTCGCGGCCTATGCCATCTACCGTGAGAACGTCAAGCCGGACCGGGGCGATCCGGACAGCGAAGCCGACTAAAGCGCGCGCGCTGATACGCTGTTCCCGGGAAAACCGCTTCGCACTTCTGAAATTGCTTTAAGCCGGCAGATCTTCAAGCGGCATCGATATTTCGGCGAACACGCCTTCGCTGCGGAATTCGTGGGTCACTTCGCTCGATAAAACCTTGGCGAGGCTGCGGCGGATCAGGATAGAGCCGAAGCCCTGGCGTTCCGGCGGGTCGACTTTCGGCCCGCCGCTTTCGCTCCAGGTCAGCACAAGGCGGCGCGCGCCTTTCTTGCCCGCCGCCTTCCAGTCGACATCGACCTTCCCCGAGCCAACCGACAGCGATCCGTATTGCAGCGCGTTGCTGGCCAGTTCGTGCATGATCAGGCCGAGCCCCACCGCCTGGTCAGGCGAAAGCAGCAGCTCCGGACCGGAGATCACGATGCGCGGCCGTTCTGCCGAATCGAACGGCTTGACCTCGATCTGCATCAGTTCGCGAATACCGATGCCGCGCCATTCGCGATCCGACAGCAGGTTATGGGCAGCGCCCAGCGCCTGCAGCCTGGCGCCGAAGGCTTCCAGGAATTCGCTTGGGCGGCGAGCGTGGCGAACGGTCTGCGTCGCCAGCGCCTGCACCGTCGCCAGCGTGTTCTTGACCCGATGGTTGAGTTCGCGCAGCAGCAGCCTTTGCCGGTCCTCGCCGAGCTTGCGTTCCGAGATGTCGTAGTTGACGCCAAAGATAAGCGTCGGCTTGCCTTCGCCGTCGCGCTCGATGACGCGGCCGCGGGTGACTATCCAGCGCGGCGGATCGAAGCCTTTGACACGGTATTCGCCGAAATAGTCGTCGCTGCCGGTCAGGGCATCGCGAAAGCGCGTCTCGGTCTGGTAGACGTCGCGCGGGTCGATGGCGGCCAGAATGTCGCGCGCCCGCAGCCGGTTCGAACGCGGCAGGTTGAACAGCTCCGACAAACGCACGTCGCATTCGATCATGTCGGTGCGGATATCCCAGGCCCAACTGGCGAGCGAGGCGGCGTCGAGCGCTATGGCTCGGCGCTTTTCCTCCTGCGCCAAAGCAGCCGTGGCAATGGCGCCGCTGCGGGTGGCGTCCTTGAGGGTAAACAGGCTGGCGGCGAGGCTGGCCAGCGATTTCAAATGATCGAGCGCGGCAGCGGACGGAAATTCATGCGGCTCCCGGTCGAGTACGCACACCGTGCCGACGCGCGCGCCGGCGACCACCATCGGCGCGCCGACATAAAAGCGGACATGGTGTTCGCCGGTGACCAGCGGATTGCGGGAGAAGCGAGGGTCGATGCTGGCATCCGGCACCACCATCGGCTCGTCGCCGGCGGCAATGGTATGGGCGCAGAACGATATGTCGGTCGCGGTTTCGGTCTCGTTGAAGCCGACACAGGATTTGAACCACTGTCGTTCGGTGTCGAGCAGCGTGACGAGCGCGATCGGCGCCTGCATCACGGCTGCGGCAAGGTCGGTGATGTGATCGAAGTCGGGATCGGAGTCGGTGTCGATCGCGTCAAGCCCGTGCAGTACGGCAAGCCGCTCCGGCGCCGCCACGGCGCGGCGGACCTCAACCGGCAAACCAGCCTGCTTCGCCACCTTGCTATCCACCAAGCCCCCTCGCTTGCAGGCCCCACCCGCGGTGGCGCGCATCTTGCGCGGCCGTCGCGCGCCGGAACTTTTGTAGCAAGCAATCGTTACCCCACCATGTTTCGCCGGCGATGGTTTCATCGACCATGCCGGTTGCACGATAGGAACGCCGCCAATGACCAAGATCGCCCCTGAAAACAAAGCCCGTCAGGGGCGCTGGGGTTGGCACGGCCTGCGCATATTGGTCGCCGCGTTGCTCCTGGCTTTTATTGCTTGGGGAGCGGCCGAGATTTATGGCCAAAAGATAGATCCAGATACCCCTGAAAGCCAAGGGCAGCCCACCGGCCAGACCGCGCCGGCCAACCAGAGCTCGCCAGCCGGCGAGGGGCAGTCGGGCGGCTAGGGTTTTCCGCGTCATTCGTAATCGCATCAGGCGGCCTTCGCCTGGGCGGCTTGCGCCGGAACCAGGACGTTCAGTGCTCCAGGGTGGATCTGGATTGTCGTTTCGCGCTCCAGCTTGACCAGTTCGCCGTCGATGACGGCGCCGAATTTCTTGCTCCCGGTATGGATCTTCACGATTGCCTTGTCGGCCTGATGAGTTTCGACATGATCGCTGTCGCGCCACCTGCCTCGAGCCATGTCGAAGAGCGCCCTGACCAGCTCGCCACGCTGCCGCGCCACGGTGACATAGATGCCGAGCACGCCGCCGGCAGGATTGTCGGCATAAGGCAGATGGCCTTCGCCAAACAGATTGTTGGAAATGCCGATGCCGCTGATGCGGGTCACGATCTCGGCTTCGCCGACCGTCAATGTCACCTTCATGGCGGGAGGATTGTTGATCGTCGTCCAAGCGGCCTTGGCCGAAGCGCGAATCTTTCCCAAGCGCGAGGCGAATTCCATATTGTCGCGCAGCTTCACCATCCTGGCGTGCAGGCCGATCGAGAACTGATGCACGAACGGCCGGCCATTCGCGCTCGCGATATCGACCGCCATGATCTCGCCGTCGGCAAAGGACTTCAGCGCGCCATCGATGGTCTGCGGAATTCCAAGGCCGCGGGCGAACAGGTTCATTGTTCCTGCAGGCAGGACGGCCAGCGCCTTCTTGCCATTCATCAGCCGCCCCGCGGCGGCCGAAATGGTGCCGTCGCCGCCACCCGCCAGCACGACGTCGATGTCGCGCCGCGCGGCGACCTTGTCGAGCGCCGCGACAATCTCCTTGCCGGCGACGATGTCGATCTCGATGGAGTGACCAGCCGCCTCGAGCGTCTGGCGCATCCGGTCGGTTAGCGCTGAAAGATCGGTGGTCCGCAAGGTGCCGCCGTCCCGGTTCAGCACCGCTGCAAATCGCATGCCCCACTCCGTATTCTTTTTAGCGGCCGGAATGCCAGCCGCAGGCTGAAACGGGCAAGCTTGGCAAAGGTTCCATCGGCCGGGCGGGAATGTCGGGCGATTCCGCGGACTTGCCCAGGGTATTTCGATGCTCCCGTTTTTTCGGAACAAGCGCCTTGTCACAACGTTGTGATCCCATTGGATGCGCCGCCTTCGGTCTCCCGGCAAGTGGTTTGCCGATTGCGGCGCGCATGAGATCACGCAAGAGGAGACTTAATCATGATCCGCACACTGTTCGCGACGACTGCACTCGCAACGCTGATCGCTACCGGTGCGTTTGCGCAGTCAACGACGGCCCCGGCGACGACCCCAGCGCCGGCTGAAGCCCCTGCTACCATCGCGCCGGCGCCGCAACAGGCCGACGGCGCGCTGATGACCAATATCATCGGCGAGTCCGTGTACAATGGCACTGGCGACGATGCGCAGAAGATCGGTGACGTCAGCGACGTCGTCCTCGATGAAAACGGCCAGGCGAAATCCGCCATTATCGGCGTTGGCGGCTTCCTCGGCATAGGCAGCAAGAACGTCGCCTTCGACTACGGCAAGTTGCAATGGGTCGAGAGGAATGGTGACCGCTGGCTCGTCGCCGAGACGACGAAAGAAGCGTTGACGGCGCTGCCCGACTTCGACCGTAAGCCCTACGATCCGGCCTCGGTGCCTGCTTCCACGGCGCAGAACGACCCGCAGAAGCCCGTTGATCTCAACGCCGCGCCGTCAGAACCGGCGGTGAAACGCGCTGACGGCAATCTCGCAACCAACATCATCGGCGAGAATGTCTACAATGGCACTGGCGACGATGCCCAGAATATCGGCGACGTCAACGACATCGTGCTGACCAAGGATGGCAAGGCGCAGTCGCTGGTGATCGGCGTCGGCGGCTTCCTCGGCATGGGTGAAAAGAACGTCACCTATGATTTCGCCAAGGCGCGGTGGGCCGAAAAGAACGGCGATCGCTGGCTGGTGGCGCAGACGACCAAGGAGGAACTGCAGGCGCAGCCTGATTTCGACCGGAAGCCCTATGATCCGGCGCCCGTGACGACAACCTCCGACGCGACGCAGCCGACTGCTCCGGCTGCCCCGACGGCCGTTGCACCGGCTGACAATGCTCAGCCAGCGGACAAGACCGCGGAAGCTCCGGCCGGGACAAAGGCTACCGATCCGACGCAAACGGCAGCGATCGACAAGTCCACACTGACCGAAATGCCGGTCGGTAACATCAGAGGCGACGACCTGAAGGGCACCACCGTCTATGGCGCCAACGACGCCAAGGTCGGCGAGATCGGCGACGTCGTGCTCACGCCCGACAGCAAGCCAGATGCCGTCATCATCGATGTCGGCGGCTTTCTGGGCATCGGCGCCAAGGAGGTCGCGGTCGGCATGGACAAGCTCAAATTCATGACCGACAAGGACGGCAACAAATATCTCTACACCAACTTCACCAAGGAGCAGCTGCAGGCGCAGGCCGCCTATGACAAGGGCAGCTATGCTGAGAAGCGCGACCAGCAGCGGATGATGGTACAGTAAGGGAATAGGCAGTAGGGATTAGGCAGTAGGCGAAAAACCAAGCGACTAGGCATCAGGCCGCCGGAAACATTCTGCTGCCTGCTGCCTGCTGCCTGCTGCCTGCTGCCTGCTGCCTACTGCCTGCCCACATACCCCACCACCCCCTGGCCCGTCAGCTCTGCAAGCGCCAGCGACTGGTCGAGATGCTCGGCGCGCCAGGCAAGCAGTCGCTCGGCAAATTCAAGCCGCACGCTGAGATAGGCCGGGTCGGCGGCAACGTTGGCCAGTTCGCCCGGATCCTTCTGCATGTCGAAGAGCAGCGGCGGCAGGCCGCCGCCGAAATGCACGTATTTGAATTTTTCCCTACGGATGACGGCGAGGTTGCACTGGCGCGAGCCGATGCCGAAATGCCGTTCGGCTTCACGATCGGCGATTGAGCGGAAGTCGAACTCCCAATGCGCTGCGTCGCGCCAATCTTTCGGCGGTTCATCTCGCAGGAACGGTTTTAGCGAGCGGCCGTCGAGATCTGGCTGGGCGTCGGCGTCCAGCAGATCCAGCAAGGTCGGGAAGATGTCGACGGCCTCGGTGAAGTGGTTGACGGTCGAGCCGGCTGCATTGCCGGGTCGTGGGTCGCGCACGATCAATGGGATGTGATAGCTGCCGTCGAGGAAGCCGCCTTTGCCCAGCATGAAATGGTCGCCCATCATCTCGGCGTGGTCCGAAGTCAGCACGATGATGGTGTCATCCCATGCATTCGCCTTCTTGACCGCTTGCCAGATGCGGCCAAGCTGCGCGTCGACCTCCGAGATCATGCCGTAATAGATCGCGCGGATGGCCCGGATGTTGTCCTCGCCCCAGTCGCGCACGTGGCCGTCGGTGCCGGGGCGGAAGCTTCTCCGCTTCTGGCGACCAAGGTCGTAAGCCAGATAGGGATGGCTCTCAGCTTCCACCTGCCAACTTTCCTGGCGGCGGAAGGCAGGACCATCGGCTGGATCATACAGAGTGTTGTAGGGCTGCGGTACGACAAAGGGCGGATGCGGGCTGATGAAGGAGACATGCGCGAACCATGGCGCATCCTGTTCGTCCAGCCAGCGAATGAATTCGCCGGCAAGAAAAGCGGTCGGCGTCTCGTCCCTGGAATAAACAGGCGGCGCATTGGTCACGGCGCCGCCCGCTTCCCCGCCCACGGGACGGTGAATGCCGGGAGAGCCCGCGCTGGTGTCGACGCCACGTGCCTTCAGCCATGACAGCCATGGTTTCTGATGCTCAGGCAGGAACTGGCGCACGCTGAAGCCGGGCAGCACGCCCTCATAGCTTTTCAGCCGGGGATCGCCCGGCGCCATCGTGCGCGGATCGGGCGAGACGTCGGTGTAGCCGAACAAAGTCGGATCATAGCCGAGGGCGCGGGCCGAAAGCGCGATGTTGCCGTGGCGGGCGTCGAGCGGCGTGCCGTTGCGGCAGACGCGATTGTTCATCTGGTAAAGGCCGGTGTAGAGGCACGCGCGGGCCGGCGAGCAGGGCGCCGCGCCGCCGTAATGCCGTTTGAAAAGGACGCCTTCGGCGGCGAGCGCATCGGCATTCGGCGTCTTCACCACGGGATGGCCAGCAGCCGACAGGCAATCGCCCCGCCATTGGTCGCAGGAGATCAATAGGATGTTCGGGCGTCTGCTTTTCGCGGCCAATGCTCTATCCTGTCACGTCGGGAAGACGTTCAATGAACCGGAATTTGGCTGCGGCGCAAGCCTGTCGGTCTTGCTTAAATGGTGAACGAAAATTTCCTGCTGTTCACTATTAGGATACAGTCCATTCTGAGTTTGCCGCCTTTGCCATTGCCGGGCGGCCCCTCATATAGGCGTGGACAGCGGCAAGGGCCGCGAACCCAAGGGAAGGAGCAAGACAATGCTCGACCAGATCAAGGGCCTGCATCACGTGACCTCAATGGCCGGCGATGCGCGCCAGAACAATGATTTCTTCACGCACAAGCTCGGCCTGCGCCGGGTCAAGAAGACCGTCAACTTCGACGCGCCAGATGTCTATCACCTCTATTATGGCGACGAGCACGGTACGCCCGGCTCGGTGATGACCTATTTTCCGTTCCCCGACATTGCCAGGGGCCGCCACGGCGTCGGCGAGGTCGGTACCACGGCCTATTCGGTGCCGGCCGGCACGCTCGGCTATTGGGAAAAGCGCTTCGCCGATGAAGGCGTTGCCGGTGTCTCCCGCGAAGAGACGTTCGGCGAGAAGCGGCTGGCCTTCGCCGGTCCCGACGGCGACGGTTTCGCGCTGGTCGAAGACAAAGCGGACAGCCGCGCGCCATGGTTGAAAGGCGGCATTCCTGCTGATGAGGCGATACGCGGCTTCCACTCGGTCTCGCTCAGATTGAAGGATGGTGGCGCCACGGAAGAGCTGTTGAAGTTCATGGGCTATGAGCAAGTGGACAAGTCCGGCAGTGTCAGCCGGCTCGCCATCAAGAACGGCAACGGCGCTGATGTCGTCGATATCGAATCGCTGCCTACCGCGGCCTTTGCCAATCTCGGCGCCGGCTCGGTCCACCATGTCGCCTTCTCGGTGGAGAACCGCGCCCAGCAGCTCGAAGTGCGCAAGGCGCTGATCGATACGGGTTATGGCGTAACGCCGGTGATCGACCGCGACTATTTCTGGGCGATCTACTTCCGAACGCCGGGCGGCGTGCTGTTCGAAGTCGCCACCAATGAGCCGGGCTTCGACCGCGACGAGGACACCGCCCATCTCGGCGAGGCGCTGAAACTGCCGACGCAGCACCAGCATCTGCGGCCCTATCTTGAAGAACATCTGCAGAAGCTGGAAGGCTGAGACGATGAGCAAGGAAGCTTACATCCATAAGGCGCTGCCGGGTTCGCCCGGCGGCCCGCTGCTCTTCGGCTTTCACGGCACCGGCGCGGACGAGAGCCAGCTGCTGTCGCTCGGGCGCGACCTCGCGCCACAGGCGACGATCGTATCGCCGCGCGGCGATGTTTCCGAGCATGGTGCGGCGCGTTTCTTCCGCCGCACCGGCGAGGGCGTCTACGACATGGACGACCTCGCGCGGGCGACCGCCAAGATGGCCGGTTTCATCAAGGCGCAGGTGGCGGCGGCAAGACCATCTTCGGTCTTGGGTCTCGGCTATTCCAACGGCGCCAACATCCTGGCGTCGGTAATGTTCGCCGCGCCCGAGCTGTTCGATGCGGCGGTGCTGATGCACCCGCTGATCCCGTTCGAACCGCAGGTGCAGGGCAGCCTTGCCGGACGCCGCATCCTGGTCACCGCCGGCAAACGCGATCCGATTTGCCCGCCCAACCTGACGTCGCGGCTGGAAGCCTGTTTGCGTGCCGATGGCGCCGATGTCACAGTGGAGTGGCACGATGGCGGCCACGAAATTCGGCCCAACGAGATCGAAGCGGCGAAGCGGCTTTTTGCCGATGCGCCGGTTGAAGGAGCAAGCGATGCCTGACCAGTTACCTGAGATCGAACTCGAGGACCGCGGCTCGAAGGGACGTTATGTCCTGCGCGGGCCCGGTGGCGCCGAGGCGGAAATGACCTTCACCAAGATCGGCGAGCACCAGATCATCATCGATCACACCGAAGTGCCGGACGTGTTTCGCGGCCAGGGCGCCGGCCTTCGGCTTGTCACACGCGCCGTCGAGGACGCGCGGGCAGTGGGCAAGAAGATCATCCCGCTCTGCCCCTTCGCCAACGCCCAGTTCCGCCGCCATCCGGAATGGGCGGATGTGCTGAAGCAATAGACCTTTTTCCCTTCTCCCCTTGTGGGGTGAGTTGCCGGTCGCCGAAGGCGAATTCATCGTGCCGGTGGCACGATGAAAGGCCGGCGAACGCCGGGACGCTGCGAAGCAGCGGGGACCCGGCAGGTGGTCGGAGTCGCTCAGCCACAAGAGCGAACACCTCTCTGGCATTTGCGCAGTTCGGCCTTCTTGCCTAAGTACACAGTTCGCTGCGGTTTGTCCGCTCCTGCCAACTGACCGAATGGCTTCCTGATGACCGAATCCGATCTCGTCCCCGTCTTCGACGGCCACAACGACACGCTGCTGCGACTGTACCAGTCGAAAGACACCGACGTCGAAAAGCTGTTCATCGAGGGGACGCAGGGCGGTCATATAGATCTGCCGCGCGCCAAGAAGGGCGGCTTTGCCGGCGGCATGTTCGCGATCTTCCCGCCGCCGGTAGAGAAGAGCAAACGCTCTGCGGTGCCGCCGGCGCCGAGCGACAATGAGCCATTGCCGCCGGAACTGCCACGCGCTGATGCGCTCAATTCCACCATCGGCATGGCCTCGATCCTGTTTCGGCTGGAGCGAGCGGGGGCGCTGACCGTCTGCCGCAGTGCCGGTGACATTCGCGAGGCGATGGCGAAAGGTTCGATCGCGGCGGTGTTTCACATCGAAGGCGTCGAGGCGATCGATCCCGAACTTACCTTGCTCGACGTGCTCTACGAAGCCGGCCTGCGCTCGCTCGGCATTGTCTGGAGCCGACCCAACGCCTTCGGCCATGGCGTCCCGTTCCGCTTTCCGTCGTCGCCCGATACCGGACCGGGGCTGACCGATGCCGGCAAGGCGCTGGTCAAGGCCTGCAATCAGCTCAAGATCATGGTCGACCTGTCACATCTCAACGAAAAGGGCTTTCGCGATGTCGCCGCGCTCAGCGATGCGCCGCTGGTCGCCACTCATTCCAACGTGCATGCGCTGTGCACCCATTCGCGCAACCTGACGGACTGGCAGCTCAGCGCCATCCGCGAGACCGGCGGCATGGTCGGGCTCAACTTCGCAACCGGCTTCCTGCGTGAAGACGGACGGATGAACTCGGACACCAGCCTCGACATCATGGTGCGCCATGTCGATTCGCTGCTGCAGGCGCTGGGCGAGGACGGCGTCGGTCTCGGCTCCGATTTCGACGGCGCCATGATCCCGGCGGTCATCGGCGACGTTGCCGGCTTGCCAAAGCTGGTAGATGCGCTGGCCGCGCGCGGCTTCGGACGCGCGCTGATCGAGAAGATCGCCTATCGCAACTGGCTGAACGTTCTCGAAAGAACCATAGGCTGAGACTTAAGCGCCCATGCGCTTCAGCCAATCCTGGCCGCCGCGATCCCTGATCATCGGCAGCGGGTTCTCCCAGTCCAGCCGCGCGCAGATGCGGTAGGCTTCGAGCGTCTCGGCGCTCATTTCGCCGCGCTTGTAGAAGTACATGGCGGCGGCATAGCGGGTACGACCCGACCATTTTTCGCCGAGCGGCGTGTTGACCAGCTGCCACTGTTCGGCGGCTTCCGCCTCATCATCCGGTTCGTCGGCCATGATCAGAAATCCGCCGGCGGATCGGCGGTGCGGCGGTCGAGCTTGATGAAGGGACGGGCCACCACCTTGGCCCGCTTCATCAGCTTCTGGTACTGCAACTCGCGCATGGCGTAGATCTCGACCCAGAGGTCTTCCACCATCGTATCACCATAGGGACGCGTCAGCGAGGCGATGGCGATATTGCGCTTGGCCATCGGCGACCAGATGGCGGCGCTGACCAGCCCGACCTCCTGATGCTTCTTGTGGTAGACGATGGTGTGCTCGGCCGGGATGTTGCCTTCGATCTCCAGCCCGACCAGCACGTGGCGCAGCTTGCGTTTGGCACGGGCTTCGAGGATGGCGCCTCGGCCGTTGAAATGGCCTTTTTCCAAATCGATCATGAAGCCGAGACCGATCTCGTCCGGCATGCGCAGACGGTCGGCGCGAATGGCATGCTCGGCGGTGGTGAAGTCGGCATTGGCGACGATGAGGCCGGCTTCCAGCCGGGCGCGGTTGAGGGCGGCGTAGCCGATGGCGCGGATGCCGCGCAGTTCGCCTGCCGTCATCAGGCGGTCCCAGAGGCTGAGCGCTTTTTCGGCCGGCACGAACAGTTCGTAGCCGAGATCGCCGGTGAAGCCGGTGCGTGAGATGGTGACGGTGCTACCGTCATGCGGGAACTCGGCGAGATCGAACACTTTGAGTTTTTCAACGCCGGCAAAGCCGGCCTCGCGCAGCACGGCGAAGGAGGTTGGGCCTTGCAGAGCGAGACCAGCGACGCTTTCAGTCTCTTCTTCGACGGTCACTTCGAAACCGATGGCGCTGTCGAGCAGCCAGGGCAGGTGCCGCTCCTGCGAACACAGGCGGAAGCGGGTCGGCGACAGCCGGAACAGCGTGCCGTCATCGAGGACAAAACCTTCGTCGTCGCACCATGCGGTGTAGTGGACGCGGCCCGGTTTCAGCTTGGTGACATCGCGCAGCGTGACGCGATCGAGGAAGGCTTCGGCATCCGGCGCCTCGATGCGGTATTTGGTCATCGGCGAGATGTCGAACAAAGCCGCCTGGCTGCGGATGGCGAAATATTCGAGTTCCTCGTCCCACAGCGAATGCGGCGCGCGATAGCCGGCCCAATTGTACCAGTCCTGAGTTTTGGCCAGCGCATCGATGCGCGGCTGGAACGGCGTGCCGAGACGCAGTGTGCGGAAATGCGACTGCGCTGTGGTGCGGGCGGCGTTGTTGATCGGACTCGTCATGACGGCATTCCTTCGCCGTAAAGTGCGGCGTTGACTGGCTGAAACATCCGATCATCCCTTCATCGCGATGATGCGCCGCGCCGCATTCAAACCGGGAGCACCCGAAACGCCGCCGCCTGGATGCGAACCGGCGCCGGCCAGGAACAGCCCCTCGATCGGCGTGTCGTAGCCCGACCAGCCGGAGACCGGCCGCGACATCAACATCTGGTCGGCCTGCAATTCGCCGTGGTGCCAATGGCCCCCCGGCATGCGGTAGTTGGCTTCGATATCGGCTGGCGTCAAAAGCTCGGCATGCAGCACGGACTTGCCGATACCGGGGGCGTAGGCTTCGAGCTGCGCCATAACAGCTCTGAGGAATTTCGGCTTGCCGGCGTCCCAACCCTCTTTCAGCGCATAAGGCGCGTATTGCACGACAGCCGACAGTACACAGGCGCCGCTTGGCGCGAGCGACGGGTCGGAGAGCGACGGCAGTGTGATCTCCATCACCGGTTCGGCTGAGAACTCGCCATATTTCGACGGGTTGAAGGCGCGCTCGACATGGTCGGGCGAGGGCGCGATAACCAGACGGCCCTTGTGATTATCGGCGTCGACGCCGGAAAATTGCGGTGGCCGATCGAGCGCCAGATGGAGCTTCGCCGCGTCGCCCCTCATGCGGATGTTCTTTACCTTGCGCACGAAACCCGTGTCGATCTCGCGCGGGCCGACGAGATCGAGCATTGTGGTCGCCGGGTTGATGGCGGAAACGATCGTTCTGGCGTGCAGCACCTCGCCGCCGTCGAGGGTCACGCCGAGGGCGCGCCCTTTCTCGACGACTATCCTGGCCGCGGGCGCTGCCGTGCGGACGGTGACGCCGGCTTTCTCCGCCGCCGCGCGGATCGTGGCGACGACTGCACCCATCCCACCTTTCGGCAGCATCTGCGCGCCGGTTTTGCCGCCGGTCTCGCCGGCCAGCCGATAGTAGAGGCCGAGCAGGGAGGTCGGCGAACGCGGGCCGAGGTGGCTACCAAGCGTGGCGTCGAAGGCAAGCAGGCCCTTCAGCCTGATATCGGCAAGCTGCTCGTCGAGCAGGTCGGCGACGTTCATCAGGAGAACGCGCAGGAAGTCGCGCATGTCTTCCTTGCCGAGCTTTTTCAGCGCCACGGCCGTCTGGCCGAGCGCTGCGGTTTCAAGCAGCGACATGCCACCGAGATCGGGCGGGCGCCGCGACAGGAACGGTTTCAGGATGCCGGCATAGCGCATGAGTTGCGCGCGCAATTCCTTCCAGGCGGACTGCTCGGACGGAGTGGAGCCGGTCAGCACTTCGCCATAGGCGCCATGCAGGACAAGCGGCGGGCCGTCCTTCGCCAAGGCGACTGACGGCATGAAGTCTGTACGGGTGACCTGCAGCCCGTGTTTCTCCAGCTCCAATGTCTTCACCACGTCGGGGTGCAGGCGGTTCAGCACATGCGCGATCGAGGAGACCCGAAAACCCGGCGCAAACTCTTCGGTGCGCGCCGCGCCGCCGACATCGCCGGCCGCTTCCAGCACCAGCACCTTGCGGCCGGCTTTCGCTAGAGTGGCGGCAGCGACAAGGCCGTTGTGGCCACCGCCAATGATAATGGCATCAAATGACGTCATGGGCCGGGCTCATATGGGAGGTCGATTTGGCGAGGTCGCGCAGGATCTCGGCTGCCGCATTGCGGCCGGGTGCGCCCATGACGCCGCCGCCGGGATGTGTCGAGGAGCCGCACATATAGAGCCCGCCGACCGGCGAGCGGTATTGTGCGTAGCCCGGCACCGGCCGGTTGAACAGCAACTGGTCGAAGGTCAGCTCGCCCTGAAAGATGTTGCCTTCGGTGAGGCCGACCTCGGCTTCGATCTCGCGCGGCGTGCGCACCTCCATATGGACGATGCGGTCGCGGAAGCCTGGCGAGTATTCCGCGATCTGCGCAACCACGCTTTCAGCGAAACCGTCGCGGTCGGCATCGGTCCAGTCCCGGCCCTTCACCTTGGGCGGTGCGTACTGCACGAAGCAGCTCATGAAATGCTTGCCCGGCGGCGCCATGGTCGGGTCGAGCGTCGTTGGGATGACCATGTCGAGGAATGGGTCGGCCGACCAGCGACCGACCTTCCAGTCGTCATAGGCGCGCTCCATGCGCTCCATGGAATCGGTGAAATGCATGTCGCCGCGATAAACGGGTGAATCCTTCGGCAGTGCCGGGAATTCCGGCAGAGAATCCAGCGCGATGTTGACCTTGCCGGAGGAGCCGCGGATCTTGAAGTTCCTGACCCGCCGCAGGAAAATGTCGGGCAGTTCCTTCTCCTCGACCAGTTTCAGGAATGTGCGTTTGACGTCGGCGTTGGAGACGACGAGCTTGCCGTAGACCTCCTCGCCGCCGGCCAGCACCACGCCCTTGGCCTTGCCTCGGCTCACCAGCACATGGTCGACCTCGGCGCCGGTGCGGATAGCGCCGCCGGACGCCTTGAAGGAAGCGGCGAGCGCCTTGGTGACGGCGCCCATGCCGCCGCGCGCATAGCCCCAGGCGCCGACCGAGCCGTCGACCTCACCCATATAATGGTGCAGCAGCACGTAGGCTGTGCCGGGCGACATCGGCCCGAGCGCGGTACCGATAATGCCGGACAAAGCGAAGTTCGCCTTGATGACATCGGTCTCAAAATATTCGTCGAGGAATTCCGAGATCGACATGGTCCAGAAGCGCAGCGTCAGCGCCATTTCTTCTGATGACAGGCCGACGAATTTCTTGCCGAGATAGAGAAGCTCTCCGAGGTCGCGCGGCTTGAGACTGGCCGGGTCCGGTGCGGTGCGCATCAGCAGCGGCTGGATGAAACGGCACTGCCGCGTCACGTCGCGCGAATAGCGGTCATAGGCCTCCGCGTCGCGCCTGGAGAAGCGGGCGAATTCGCGCCGGTGCGCATCGTGGTCACGGTAGTTGGCGAGGTAGTCGCCGTCGCGGGTGAACACGGCGCCGCCCTCATAGGAAATAACCTGCAAGCCGAAACGCGGCAGTTCGAGGTCGCGCATGATCTCGGGGCGAAACAGCGAGCAGACATAGGAGCAGTTGGAGTAGAGGAAGCCCGGCGTCAGCTCGCGGCTGGTGGCGGCGCCGCCGACCCAGTCGTTCTTTTCCACCACCAGCACGTCGAGCCCGGCGCGTTGCAAATAGCAGGCGTTGACCAGGCCGTTGTGTCCGCCGCCGATGACGATCGCATCCCAAGCTTTCATTCGCGCCCAGCCTTCATGGTGCTCGACCCTTCATTTTCGCGTGATTTGTCGCCGAATGCGCGGAATTTGGCACGGCAGCGGCTATTCTGTCCAGCCATTCTGAATGAATGTTCAACAAATGATATTGCGTTTTCCTGTTAATACGCTACGCTTTGCCGGCATTCGAACCTGCGCAATTCGGCTGACGGGACTTAAGGTCTGATGATCGAAACGGCAGATGGCGAGCCGGAATATGACGACGCCGCGATCCGCTTCCTCGAGGCGCTGTGGGGCGAGGGCTATCTGTCGCCGGGCGGACCAGACGAGGTCGACCGGGTGGTCGAAGGGCTGTCGCTCAGGGGCAAGACGATCCTCGACATCGGCTGCGGCTCCGGCGGCATCGCGCTGCATCTGGTGGAGCGCCACGGTGCTGCTCATGCCACCGGCTTCGACATCGAGCGGCCGGTGATCGAGGCGGCCAGAAAGCGGGCTGCTGTACGAGGGCTTTCAGACCGCGCCAGCTTCGTCCAGGCGCCGCCCGGAGCGCTGCCTTTCACCGATGGCGCCTTCGATGTTGTGTTCTCCAAGGACGCGCTTTTGCATGTGCCCGACAAGGACGCGCTGTTTGCCGAAATCTTCCGCGTGCTGAAACCGGGCGGCGTCTTTGCCGCCTCCGACTGGCTGATCGGCCATGACGGCGAGCCGTCATCTGAGATGAAGGCCTATGTCGCGGCCGAAGGCCTGTCCTTCGCCATGGCCTCGCCGGCACGCTATGCGCAAGCGATGCGCAGCGCCGGCTTTGCCGATCGCCGTCAGAGACCGCAATTCTTGGTATCGCAAGGTCGCGCGCGGCGAGCTGGAAAGGCTGAAAGGCCCGCTCTACGAGACGGCGGCAGCCGCGGTCGGAGCGGCCTATATCGACAAGAACATCAAGACCTGGGAGGCCATGAAGAAGGTGCTTGACAGTGGCGAGCACCGTCCCACTCATCTTCGCGGGTGGAAGCCGGCTGTCGTGGGATAGCCGGCAATGTGGAGCATGACGGCACCGATGAAAGCTGCGCGCGAAGAGCGATCCTCCGACACGTCTGGAGAAACCGAACCGGAAAAACGCGGCCGCAAGGCGTCGAAGGAGGTCAGGCAACAGCAGCTGATCGAAGCGACCATCGATTCGCTGGCCAAGCGCGGCTACGCGGAGACGACGATGGCCGATGTCGCCGATGGCGCCGGCCTGTCGCGCGGCATCGTCAACTTTCATTTCGAGAGCAAAGAGAAGCTGCTGATCGCCACCCTGCAGTATATGTATGACGAGTATTCGGCACATTGGCGTGCTGCCCTGCGGAAAGCCGGTGATGACCCAGCCCGCCAATTGCAGATTCTGGTTTGGGCCGACTTCGACCGCTCGATCTGCAACAAGCGCAAGCTCGCCGCTTGGCTCGCTTTCTGGGGCGAGGCCAAGTCGCGGCCGGTCTATCAGGCGCTGAGCAGTTCCCGCGACGCATATTACCAGCAGGTCTTCATCGACCTCTGCGCGACGCTCAAGCAGAGCGGCGGCTATGCCTATGAGCCGCAGGTGATGGCGCTGGCGCTGTCAGCCATGTTGGAAGGCCTGTGGCTGCGGTTGATGATGGGAACCGAAGACACCACGCGCGAAACCGCGCTGCAAGCGGCCAACGCGTTCCTCGCAGCCGCCTTTCCCAAGCACTACGGATAACCAGAAGCCGGCCAGTCGAGTCGGCAATGCAATGACAAAGAGGATGGAACAGCATGAAAAGAATAACCCGACGCCTGACACTGACATTGGCGCTGACGGCGACGCTGGCTGGTTCGGCTGCGGCGATTGCGGTCGCCGCCGACAAGGACCTGATCGTGTTCGACTGGTCCGGCTATGAGGACCCGAGCTTCCACCCCAAATATGTCGAGAAGAACGGCGACTCGCCGACCTTCGCCTTCTTCGGCGACGAGGACGAAGCCTTCGAGAAAGTGCGCTCCGGTTTCAAGGCCGATCTTGGCCATCCCTGCTCGCAGAGCGTGACAAAGTGGCGTGAGGCGGGGCTGCTGCAGCCGCTCGACACCTCGAAGATCACCGGCTGGAAGGATCTCAATCCCGGCATCATGGCGATGAAGGATCTGGCCACCACTTCGGACGGCAAGGCCTGGTTCATGCCGTGGGACTGGGGCAACACCCAGCTCACCTACAACTCCGACAAGATCGACGCGAAGGATGTGCAGTCGCTGAAGGCCTTCGCCGATCCCAAGTTCAAGGGGCGGGTCTCAATCGGCGACAATGTCGACGACGCCTATGCGCTGGCCAGCCTTGCCATCGGGCTTAAGGACTGGACCAAGATGACGGACAACCAGTTCAAGCAGGCTTCCGACTTCCTGCGTCAGGTGCACAAAAATGTCCGCTCCTACTGGACCGATACCACCGACGTCGTGCAGTTGCTGAGCGGCGGCGAGGTCGATCTCGCCTGGGCATGGAACGATGCCACGGTACAATCCGTCGCTGCCGGTGTGCCGATCAAGTCCAAGAAGGATACGGACGAAGGCATCTCGACCTGGGTCTGCGGCTACGTGCTGTTCAAGGACGCACCCGGCAATGTCGACAAGGCCTATGACTACCTCAACGCGATCAACGATCCCGAGACCGCCAAGGTGCTGGTCAAGGACTGGGGTTATGGCCAGGCCAACGCCAAGGGCATGGCCGGCGTCGACCCGGCGATCCTGAAAGAAAAGGGCTATGACGACGTGCAGAAATTCGTCGACAAGACCCTGTTCCAATCGCCCGTGCCGTCGTCGCTCAAGCTCAAGATGATCGCCGAATTCGAGAAGATCAAGGCAGGCTACTAAAGCTCTGTCCGGCCTCCTCCGTCTGCCTGTCAGTGCGCCGGGCAGACGGTCTCGCCAAGGCCGCTGAAATTCCGTAACGTCGCCCGGCCGCTTTTCGCGATGAGGAGTTTCGCGCCATGAATTCCATGCTTCGCCGCCTCGCCCTTGCCGCTGCTCTTACAGTCGGCGCTGGCGCCGTGCTTGCTTATGCCGAAGGCGGCGGCGACCTCGTCGTGTTCGACTGGTCAGGCTATGAAGATCCGTTGCTGCACCCCGACTACACCGCCAAATACGGCGCCGAGCCGACCTTTGCTTTCTTCGGCGACGAGGAGGAAGCGTTCCAGAAGATGCGCGCCGGCTTCAAGGCCGACATCGCCCACCCCTGCTCGCAAAGCGTGACCAAGTGGCGCGCGGCCGGCATTCTGCAACCGCTCGACACCTCGCGGATCGCCGGCTGGAAGGATCTCAATCCCGGCATCATGGCGATGAAGGATCTCGCCGTCACCGCCGACGGCAAGGCCTGGTTCATGCCGTTCGACTGGGGCAACACTTCGCTGCTCTACCGCACCGACAAGGTCACCGCGGAGGAAGCGCAGTCGCTGAAGATTTTCGCCGATCCCAAATTCAAGGGCCGCGTCACCATCGGCGACAATGTCGATGACGCCTATGCGCTGGCCAGCCTGGTCATCGGCCTCAAGGACTGGACCAAGATGACCGACGCGCAGTTCCAGGAGGCGTCCGCCTTCCTGCGTGACGTCCACAAGAACATCCGCTTTTACTGGACCGACGACACCGACCTCAACCAGGCCTTTACCGGCAATGAGGTCGACCTCGTCTGGGGCTGGAATGAGACCTTCGTGACGCTCAAGGGCCAAGGCATGCCGATCGCCATGAACCGCGACACCAGGGAAGGCATATCCACCTGGGTGTGCGGCTATGTGCTGATGAAGGATGCGCCGGGCAAGCTCGATCAGGCCTATGATTTCCTCAGTGCGGTCAACGCGCATGCCGTGTCCGATTACTTGGTCAAGACCTTCGGCTACGGCCACGGCAACAGCGCCGGGATGGCCGCGATCGACCATCAGGTGCTGAGCGACCGTGGCTTCGACAATCTCGACAAGTTCTTGGACAGGACGCTGTTCCAGCAGCCGGTGCCGCCTGAGCTCAAGCAGCGCATGGTCACGGAATTCGAGAAGATCAAGGCCGGCTATTGAGCGACAGGATTGAAAGAACCGATGTCGTCATCGTCGGCGCCGGTTTCACCGGCCTGTCGGCTGCGCTTGAGCTGAGAAAGGCCGGCATCGATGTCGTGCTGCTCGAAGCACGCGACCGCGTCGGCGGCAGGGTCGAGGCTATTCGCAACGGGCTTGGCGAGCGCATCGACAGCGGCGGCCAGTTTTTCTGCGAAGACATGCCGGAGGTGACGGCGCTGGCCGCGTCCCGTGGCAAGGCCTTCGTCGAAACCTATGTGAATGGCGATTTCATCACCCATCCATCGCTGTCGGTCGAAGAGGCCGAACGGACCTATCATGGCGCGATCGCAATCCGCGAGCGGATGAATGCGATCGAGCCGGACGATCCCTCGATCGCCGGCATGAGCGCTGCCGCCTGGCTCGAACGCCAGCCTGATCCCACTGACGCCAAGACGGCTTTCCGCTCGATGATCGAAGGCCTGTGGTGTCTGGCGATGGACAAGGTGCCGCTGTGGTACCTCATCGACAATGACCGCCGCATCACCAACGAGGTGCCCGAGCTGCAATATTCGCTGCTCGAAACCATGCAGTCGCTGGCCGAGGACATGGCGGGAGATCTCGGCGACAGGGTTTGGCTGAACGAGCCGGTTACGCGCATCGAGCACGGGCCGCAAGGGGTTCGTGCCGTCTCGGCAGGCAGCGCCATCGAAGCGCGAAGAGTGCTGGTCGCGCTGCCGCCGGCGAGGGCCGCGAAGCTGGATTTCGCGCCCGCTCTGCCGCCAGCTCTCGCAAAGGCGCTCGGCGTCTGGGAAAGCGGTGCGGTGATCAAGATCCTGGTGCGCTATCCCACGCCGTTCTGGCGCGAGCGCGACCTGTGCGGCATGGTGATGTGGCGCGACCTGCCGGGCCTGTTCGCCTGTGACGCCAGCAAGGATGCGCAACATGCTGCGCTGGTCGTCTTCGTCGGCGGACCGCTGGCCTTGCATTGGCGTCCGCTCGCGGACGCGGCGTTGCGTGCGGAGGTCACGGCAAGGCTCGTTGATGCCCTTGGCCCGGAGGCGGCCGATATTATCGATTTCAGCCAGCGCGACTGGATCGATGACCGCTGGAGCGGCGGCGCCTTCAGCGACCTTATTGTCGATGTGACGGCACGGGATGCCGAGCGCACGATCCGTGCCGGCGCAGATCCTGTTCATTTCGCATCGTCGGAACTGTCGCCGTCATTCCCGGGCTATGTCGAAGGCGCCATCGTGATGGGGCGGATCGCAGCCAAACAGATCGCGACGGAACTTAAAATTCTTAGTGGAGCATGATCTTATTCCGAAAACCGGTTTCCACTTTTCGGGATCATGCTCAGTCCGCCATTGCCACCAAGGCCTCCGGATCGTAGCCGAGGCGGATCGAAGTGCCGACGGGGATATCGTCGGCGCCGAAGTCGTTGGTCTCGGTGACCGACAGTGGCTTTTCCAATCCGGGTATCTCGACGATGAGATGGGTGATCTCGCCAAAATAGTGGCGTTCGACCACCTTGCCGGCCACTTCGAATTTCGCCGTCGCGTTGTCCCACAGCACGCGCAATCGCTCCGGCCTGATGCCCAGCGTGGCGCCGCCGCCATTGCGCACGAAGGCCTTCGGCTTGTCGGTCCTGACCCGGCCGAAGCCCAGCGTGTCGACGACCAGCGAGGCGCTGCTCTCCTCGACGATCTGCGCTTTTACGAAATTCATGCCGCCGAGGAAATCGGCGACCTGGCGGTTGACCGGCCGCTGGTAGATTTCCTTGGGCGAGGCGACCTGGGCGATCTTGCCGCCGAACATTACGGCGATGCGGTCGGACATAGCGAGCGCCTCATACTGGTCATGGGTGACCAGCACGAAGGTGATGCCGACCGCCTGCTGCAGGCGGCGCAGTTCGACCTGCATCTGCTCGCGCAATTTCTTGTCGAGAGCCGACAGCGGCTCGTCGAGCAGCAGCACCTTGGGCCGCATCACCAAGGCGCGGGCGAGCGCCACGCGCTGGCGCTGGCCGCCGGAAAGCTCGGTGGCGAGGCGTTTGCCGAGGCCGGTGAGCGACACCTGCGCCAGCGCTTCCTCGACGCGGCGCTTTTCTTCCGTTCCTCCCAGCCTGAGCCGTTTCAGCCCATAGGCGACATTCTGCTCGACATTGAGATGCGGGAAGATGGCATAACTCTGGAATACCATGTTGGTCGGCCGGCGGTTGGCGGGGATGCCTTCCATCGACTGGCCGCCGACCGAGATCGAGCCGCTGGTCGGGTTGTCGAAACCGGCAATCATGCGCAGCAGCGTGGTCTTGCCGCAGCCGGAAGGGCCGAGCAGCGAAAAGAATTCGCCCTCCTTGATGGTCAGCGAGGCGTCGTCGAGCGCCTTGAACGCCCCATAGCTGCGGGTAACGCTGCGGATTTCGATCATTGCTCTGTCGGTTTGGGGTCGATCAGATTGGGCCCGCTCGGACTTATCTTGCTTGGATGGCTCATCCTGAGGCCGTTCGGCCCGGGACTGCTCAGGCATAGAGGCCTCCCTCGCTCTGGGTGCGTCTGGCCGCATGGCGGCGCAGGATCTCGGCAACGGTCATCAAAACGAAAGAGGCAACCAGCAGCAGCGTGCCCAGCGCCAACACACCCGGCAGCTTGGCGGCAAAGCGCAACTGGCCCCAGATATAGATCGGCAGCGTCGTCTCGGTGCCGGTCAGGAAGAAAGCGATGACGAACTCGTCGAGCGAGATGGTGAAGCAGACCAGGAGGCTGGAAATGATCGCCGGCGCCACCATCGGCAGCGTCACCCGCCGGAAGGTGCCGAAGGCACTCTCGCCGAGATCGGCGGAGGCTTCTTCGAGGCTGCGGTCGAAGCCTTCGAAACCGGCGGTCAGCACCGTCATCGAATAGGGAATGCAGATCAGGACATGGCCGAGTACGACGGTGAACAGCGAAAGGCTTAAGCCCAGTTGCAGCATGACCAGCAGCATGGAGATGGCGAGGATGATTTCCGGCAGCACCAGCGGCGCCATGATCAGGCCATTGATTGTGCGGCGGCCGGGATAGCGGTAGCGGGTGATCGAGCGGGCGGCGAGGATGCCGAGCAGCGTCGCCAGCACCGATGCCGAGATACCGACGATCAGGCTGTTCCAGGCGGCGTCAAGCAGCGCCGGCGTCTTCGGCAGGTCTTGGTACCATTTCAGCGTATAGCCGGTGAGAGGAAATTTTGGCGTCGGCGCGGTGTTGATCGAGAAGATCGGCAGGAAGATCACCGGCAGATAGAGAAAGACGACGTAGAGGAAGGCGTAGGCGGACAGCCAGCCGCCGGGAAAAAGGCGCCGCCTCGCCGTCATCGCGCCAGCCTCTGCAGCGCGCGGATGATGAGCACGGTGGCGCCCGCCATCAGCGTCACGACCAGCATGGTGGTCACGGACAATGCCGCGCCGAGTGGCCAGTTGGAGGCCTTATGGAACTGCGACTCGATGGCATTGGCGATCATCACGCCATCCTTGCCGCCGACCAGCCTTGGGGTGACGTAGTCGCCGACGGTGGGGATCATGACGATGAGAGCGGCCGAGATGACGCCCGGCGCCGACAGCGGCAGCGTCACGCGCAGGAAGGAGCGCAGCGGGCCGTCGCCAAGATCGGTGGCAGCCTCGACCAAGGTGCGGTCGACCTTCTCGAGCGAAACGAAGATCGGCAGGATGGCGAAGGCCGCCCAGGCGTGTGTGAGCGTGATGATGACGGCGCTGGAATTGTAGAGTAGCGCGGTCGATGGTTCGTCGATGATGCCGAGGCCCATCAGGCCGGAATTCAGCACGCCATTATAGCCGAGGATGACTTTCCATGACATCACGCGCAGGAGATAGCTGGTCCAGAACGGGATGGTAATCAGGAACAGCCACAGGCTCTTGTGGCGACCGCCATGGAACGAGATGAAATAGGCGATCGGATAGGCGAGGATGACGGTGAAAAAGCTCACCGTCAGGGAAATGTAGAGCGAGCGCCACAGAAGATCGCGGTAGATCGGCTCGGTCAGCGCGATGCGATAATTCTCCAGCGTGAATGTATGGTCGATGGTGAGGTAGTTCTGCGTCCAGAAGGAGTGGGCGAAGACCACCAGGATCGGCACCAGCAGCAGGATCAAAGCGTAGACCAAGGTCGGGCTGATCAGGGCAAGGCCCTGGACGGATTCGGACTGCAGAAGGGCGTTTCGCCTTGCTCGCGTCATGCGTCGCGTGGGCACCCCTTCGGCAGCTACCGTCATTGCAGCGACCCGGGCGTGATCTCGGTTGCTGGCTCGAACTGTTCCGCCATGATGCTTCCATTGACCGGGCCGGCTGCCTGTTCCCAATTTTTGCGGAGCGCGCTTTGCTGGTTGCGCTCCAAGCTTGCCGGCTTTCTTTCATCATGAGCGCATCCGTGCATTGAAATCAAGCGCTATTTCTGTAATATTGATTGAACGAACATTCAAAATGAAGTGAAGAAAGCCGGCTTTCCTGCCCTTGGCGCTTCGCTTTGTGTCCGGTGAAATTACGCTCAGACGATGCGAGGCAATGATGGCGGCTGCAAGAGACCTAAGAGCGATGGAAATGGCTGACGGTGGCGATGCGGTCGAGCTGGCCAAGCGCCATCTCATCCAGCCCTGGCCTTATGCCGGCTCGGTCGGCAATGAAGCGCGTGCGCTGATTGGCGAGGGCGATGGCATCTACATCACCGATGTAACAGGCAAGCGACTGATCGACGGGCCGGCCGGCATGTGGTGCATCAATGTCGGCCACCGCCGCGAGGAGCTGGCCAGGGTGATGTACGACCAGGCGATGATGCTGTCCTACAACACGCCCTGGTATACGATGAATGCGCCGTCGGCCGAGCTCGCCAAGCGCCTCGCCGATCATGCGCCGGGCGATCTCAGCCATACTTTCTTCACCACCGGCGGATCGTCGGCTGTCGAGACGGCACTGCGCTTCATGCAGTTCTACAACAATGTGCGCGGGCGGCCGGAAAAGAAGCTGATCCTCAGCCGCGGCGGCGCCTATCACGGCTCGACCTATCTGTCGGCCTCGCTCAACGGCCGGCCGCGCGACCGCGACTGGATGGACGGCGCCGACGATCTGGTCGTCAAACTGTCCTCGCCAGACCCGTTCCGGCGGCAGAAAGGCATTGACATCGCCGCCTTCTGCGATTTCCTGGTCGATCAGTTTCGCGATACGGTCGCCCGCGTCGGCGCAGAGAAGATCGGAGCTTTCGTCGGCGAACCGGTGCAGGCATCCGGCGGCGTCGTCGTGCCGCCGGATGGCTATCTCAAGCGCATTCGCGAAATCTGCAGGGACAACGACATCCTCTATATCTCCGATGAGGTGGTGACCGGCTTCGGGCGGCTCGGCCATGTCTTTGCCTCCGGCGACGTGTTCGGTATCGACCCCGACATGATCACCTTCGCGAAGGGCGTTACATCAGGCTATTTCCCGCTTGGCGGCGTCACCATCTCGGAGCGGCTGCTTCAGGAAATGCGCCGTTCCAACCATCCCGATGCGATGTTCGGCCATGGCCTGACCTATACCAGTCATCCCATCGGCTGCGCGGTGGCGCTGAAGAACCTCGATATCCTGGAAGACAGCGTGCTGGCCCACACGCGCGATGTCGCGCCCTATTTCCAGGCGCAGTTGAAGACGCTGGAGGAACTGCCGCTGGTTGGCGAAGTCCGCGGCATGGGCCTGATGGGCTGCGTCGAGTGCGTAGCCGACCGCGAAAGCAAGGATCCGCTGCAGCTCGACAAGGATGTCGGCAAGCGCATCGACGCGCATTGCCACGAACTCGGCCTCCTGGTCCGGCCGCTGATCAACATGTGCGTGATGTCGCCGCCGCTGATCATCACGCGAGAGCAGATCGACGACATGGTGGCGATCCTGCGCGAAGGCATTTCGCGGACCATGGATGATCTGCGCAAAGAGGGCGTGTGGCAGGGGTGACTGGCAGTTCCGCCCCTACACCTGCGAGCGCATAGCCTCATTGAGGTTCCACATGTCCTTCTCCTCCGGCGCCGTCTCCAAGCCCAGCACCGGGATCTGCTTGCGCAGATGGTCGTGGTGGGTGCGCACACCGTATTCGAGGTCGGAGAGATAAAAACCCTCGAAGGCCTCCGAGATCATGGACTCGTTCGACCACACGGAAAGCTGCACGTCCTCGTTCATGGTATCGCGGTCGATGCGGTAGGCGAGATAGCGGGCGGCCGCCTGTTCCCGGGTCTCGTCGGGGTAGCGGTAGATGGCGCCGCGCAGCAGCGTCTCGCCGGTCGACAGCGGGAACTCCTGATAGAACTGCACCGATTCCGGCATGATCGACAGCGCGTTGTTGGGGAAGATGCCGTAATAGATCCAGGCCCTGCGCAGATGCTCCGGCAGGTGTGAGGCATCGGGCGTGAGCTTGATGTATTCGCGCACGCTCCAGCGCCGGCCGGCATGCGGATTGTAGGTGGCAAACGAGCGCGACACGCCGTTGATGAACGGCTCGTCGAAATAGGTCGAGCCGTAGAGATCCTGCAGCGCCGGATGCGCCATGGCGACGTGGTAGCCTTCATTGTCGACGTCGCGCACCGACTTCCAGTTGACCGGCGTTTTCTGTGTCCAGATGCCCCAGGACGGCACCATCTCGGCCACGTTGTAGTGTGCCATCTCGGCCTCGATCGGCTTCAACAGTTCGGCCACCGAAGGCTGCGGGCCGCCCTTGCGAAAGCGGACAAAGATGAAGCCCATCCATATCTCAAGGTCGAGCGGCATCAGGCCGAATTCGGTCTTGTCGAGCTCGGGGAAGGAGCGCGGCCGGGCGGCGCCGCGCAGCGTGCCGTCGAGATTGTAGACCCAGCCATGGAACGGGCAGACCAGCGCGTTCTTGCAGGTGCCCTGGCTGTCGGCGACGACGCGGCTGCCGCGATGCCGGCACATGTTGTTGAAGGCGCGCACGACGCCGTCCTTGCCGCGCACGATGAGCGCCCGCTCGCCGACCACGTCCATAGTCAGATAGTCGCCGGCATTCGGCACGTCGCAGACATGGCCGGCGATCTGCCAATGGTTGCGGAAGACGTATTCCTTCTCAAGTTCGAGAAGCGCGTCGGAGTGATAACTCCAGCCCGGCAGACCCCGCCGGTCCCAATCATTGGGGATCGCCACGTCACGGAGATGCGGGTTCATAAAAAAGCTCTTCTTTTATTGAATACTCATTCAATAAAACCATATTTTACATTGAAATGCAATGGCTTGTAGAAATCTCAACTTTTCAAGTCGGCACAACAGGACCAGCTGAAAGCCAGAAAATCCCGGAATATCCGGGCGTTAACCGGGGGCGTGAAATAGCTGTCCGGCATGCGGATTTGGCCGTGCCGAGCTTGAAAACACGGCCCGCTCCGAGACGAAAATACCTGGCGTCCGCAAATTCGATCCGCAGTGTGAGCTTGTTCATAGTGCGGCCGACAGGAAGCGGGCTTGGTGCGTTCGCGGCCCGCCTGTCGTCAACATTTGATTGCCCGCATGAAACAGCTTCGCAAACGCATCTTGCCGTCGGCACATGACCGGATCTGTCCGGATATGCCCGAATTTCTTGTTTCAAACCTGTTACGCGGGCAAGCCAAGCGCATCATTCGCCCGTTACCAGGCGCGCTTAGGTTCGTTTCATAAGAAAACGAAGGGAAGCAGCAATGCATACGAAAGTCGAGATCACCAGCGACGAACGACGCGCCAAACTGGCACTGCGTCAGCGCGCCAGCGACCATCCGGTTGCGATGTTCTCCATGCTGGGCGCCTGCGCTCTGGCCGTCATGTTCCTGACACCGGCTTCCGGTCCGGCTTTTGCTTCGCTCAACCCGCCGGCCAATGTCGTCCAGGGCGCGCCGACCACCATCAAGACCGCCCGGCTGCCGGAGCCGGAAATCGATTTTGCCTGCCAGGGCCAGGCCTGGGGCGCCGAGAGCGCGGAGTGCCTGCGCGTCATCGCCGCCCAGTCCGGCGTGCACAAGGCGCGTTCCGTCCGCATGATCGCCAACGCAGCGCCGCTGACCACGACACCCAACGTTTTCTGAACCTCCCGAGCGCTTCCTCCCGCGCTCGTTCTTGGCTCCCGCCGCTTCCCTCGGTCGGGAGCCTCTTTTTTAGGGCCTATCGATACTCGGGTGAGGCCGGCCTGCGCATGGAGGTTCCCTGCGCTTCCGGTGCTCGCGTACTTCAAGTACGCTCCGCTCCGGTTCTCGGGAACCACCATTCTCTACTCGGCCTGACCCGAATCTCGATAGACCCTACGTGGGTGCTTCGGAAAACTTAGCCGGCGGCGGCGACCTGGTCGGCTATTGCCGAGAGTACGCCGCGGACGTCCAGCGTCGAGAACGGCTTTTCCAGGATTTGCGGGCGCTGCGGCGCCGGCAAGGCTTCGATCTCGGCCTTGGCGCCGATCAGGTCGCCGGTTACCAACACGAAGCGTTTGGCCAGCGCCAGGTTGTCGGCGAGCAATTCGCGGTAGATGGCAATGCCGCTGGTGCCGGGCATGCGCAAGTCGGAAAAGACGATGTCTGGCGGCATGTGGCCGGTCAAGGTCGCCGCCGCCGACGTCCAGGCCGGCACGACCCGCGACTTGATACCCATCAGTTCCAGGATGTCGGAGAGGGAGCCGGCGACGTCGGGTTCGTCGTCGATGATCAGCGCATGGCGCAAGCCGCTGGAACGAGCCGGGCTGTCGCCGGCTGCTGCCGCGCCGCCGGTGATTACCGGCAGCTGGACGACGAAGCGCGCGCCACGCGGCAGCACCTCCTCGAACCAGATATTGCCGTTGTGGCGCTCGACGATCGATTTCGAGATCGACAGGCCGATGCCGGTGCCGACGCCGACCGGCTTGGTGGTGAAATAGGATTCGAAGATGCGGCTGCGGATCGCCTCGGGAATGCCCGGTCCGTTGTCCTCGACCGAAAACCCGGGGTTGCCGCGATCGCTGCGGAATGTCCGCACCTTGATCAGGCGGTCGCCGCCGATACCGGCCAGAGCGTGTTGGCTGTTGATCAGGAAATTGGCGGCCACCTGCGTGACGTGGTCGGCATCGGCCATCGCCAGCAGCGGGCCGGGCGCGAAATCGGTGTCGATGATGATGCCGCTCGAGCGTGCGCCATAGGCGGTTACTTCGAGTGCGGCGCGGATCACCTGGTTGAGATCGGTCTCGGCCTGCGCCGCCGGATGCAGGCGCACCATCGACAGGAAGCTTTTGACGATGCGGCCGCAGCGCTCGGCAGCGGCGCGCACTTTCTCGGCGCGAACCTTGGTCTGCGGGTCGGTGGCGAATTCATGCAGCAGCGTCGACTGCGCAACGACCACGGCGAGCGGGTTGTTGAGCTCGTGCGAAACACCGGCCAGCAGTGAACCCATCGCCGCCATCTTCTCGTTCTGGTGCAGTTTTTCGCGCTGGCGGTTGATCTCTTCTTCGGCGCGCAGCTTATCGCGCAGATCGCGGATCGAACCGAAGATGAGCTGACGGTCAGCCACCCGCATCTCGGTCGCCGTCAATTCGATGGGAAACACCTCGCCGGCCGCATTCTGTGTCACGGTCTCAAGCCGTTGGCCAACCATCGGCGCGCCGCGGCCAGACATGTATTCGGCGCCCGAGACATAGCCCTTGCGGTAATATTCCGGCACCACGGTATCGAGCAGGTCCTTGCCGAGGATGTCGCTGCGCTGATAGCCGAACATCTTTTCGGCGGCCGGATTGAATTCGATGATCGAGCCGGTCTCGTCGATGACGATGATGGCGTCGAGCGACGCCTGCAGCATGGTGCGGCGGATGACTTCGCTGGCATGGGCGTCGGACGGCGAGTGCTCGATGGCGTCGCCGATGGCGAGCGCGATGATGTGCATCGTCGCCTCTTCCTCTTCGGTCCATTCGCGCTCGTTTAGGCAGTCATTGACCGCGAACGTGCCCCACAGATGACCGTGCGCGAACACCGATACCGACAGGAACGACTTGATGTGCTGCTTTTCGAAATCGGCCCTGAGGAACCCGTCGAGATCGCGCGTATGGCCGGCGAAGATCTTGCCTTGCCGCTCGTCCTCTCCAATCCGCTCCAGCAGCGGATCGGTATCGACGATCGACTGCATGATCACCGTCGGCGAAGCCAGTTCGCCGCCGAAGCGAGGATCGATCCAGTAGGCGGCGACCGATTGGGCGAAGCCCTGGCCGGGCAATTCGCGCAGCCTGAACAGGATGCCGCGCTGGCAATTCATGGCGCTGCAGAGCGTTTCGAGGATGGTTTCCATCTCGCGCTGCCAGTCGCCGGCATCGCGCAACCGGCGGACGACGCGCACAGCCGCCATCGCGGCGCTCTGGCGAGCGCCTTGCGGGTCCATACGTGGTGCTGGTTCAGCGGTCATGTCAGCCATCAGTAAAGGGCCGTCGAATTAGGCAGCTATGGAGCATTTCACGAAAAAGGTGAAACGCTCCATGTTTCAATGCAATCCCGAACGGAAATCGCTACGCACTGTTCCTGGAATTGCTAGAGCGTTTCACCGTTTCACGGAAACGGAGAAGCCTCTATCTCTTTGTTTTTACGCAATTCCGGGCGGAAAACCGCGTACACCTTTCCTGTAATTGCTCTAGTGCCCGTCACCGGTCGGCAGCGAGAAGATATAGCCTTCGCCGCGCACTGTGCGCAAAAATTTCGGATTGGCCGGATCGGTTTCGATCTTCTTGCGCAGCCGCATGATGCGAATGTCGACGGCGCGCGACGATTCAGGATCCTCAACAAAACCAATCGCCTCGGAGATCGCCGATCGCGTCAACAGCCGGTTGGCGCGGGTCAGGAAAACCTCCAGCACATCGAACTCGCTCTTGGCCATGTCGATGACGGCGCCGTTGGCGCCGGTGACAAGCCTGCCGTCGAGGTCGGCCTGGAACGGGCCGAAGGTCAGGCGGCGGCCGCCATCGGCTTGTGTCTTCGCCGCCTGGGGCGGGCTCGGCTGCGGAACGCGGCGCAGCACGCTGCGCACACGAGCCAGCACCTCACGCAACTCGTAGGGCTTGACGATGTAGTCGTCGGCGCCAAGCTCCAGCCCGACAATGCGGTCGAGTGCGGTGCCGGCAGCCGTGGCATAGATGATGCCGACCGGTATTTTCGAGCGCAGCCAGCGGCCGAGCGACAGTCCGTCCTCGCCCGGCATGGCGATGTCGAGAATGGCCAAATGAAACGATTCCGTCTCCAGCAAGGCGCGCGCCTCGGCCGCGCTTCCGGCCTGGGTCACATCGTAGCCGTTGGCGCCGAGATACTCGGCGACCGCGTCCCGGAGATCGGGCTCGTCCTCGACGATGACAATCCGTGCCCGCACTATGGCCTCGCTCCCGCTTTCAGCGGAAAGTAGATTGGGTATAAACATGATGTCCAGCACTCATATCCGGTTGCGGGGGAACGGGAAGAAAAACATGGCTGCACGATCCGTCATCGCGCTGGTTTCCGTCGCCGATGTGGTGGCCGGCGATCTTGCCGATCATCTCGACCGGCGCGGCCATGACGTGCGCGAGGCGCGGCAGCCCTGGGAAGCTGAATCCCTGCTTTCGGCCGGAGGCATCGATATCGTCATCGTCGGCGACAGCCTCAGCCAGGCGGAAGGGCGGGACCTGCTCAGGCGTTATGGCGGCGGCCAGAGCGCGGACGGGAAGGCGGGGCCGGATTTCATCCTGATCTGCCGGCCGGCCGATCTGGTCGACAAGGTGCTGGCGCTCGAGCTTGGCGCCGCAGATGTCGTCGAAAGTCCGCTCAATGTCAGGGAGCTTGCCGCGCGCATCGGCGGCCTGCTGACGCGGCGCGGCAGGTCCGCCCAGGAACTGATCGTGCTGGAAAATGCCACCGTCGATTTGCGGTCGGCCATCGTCATGCACCGTTCGGGTACGGAAGAACAGCTGTCGCCGGGCCAGGTGGCGCTGCTCAGGCTGTTTCTGGCCAGCCCGCGCAAGGTGCTGACGCGCGACGACATCATTGCGGCGGCGCCCGCCGAAAATGCCGATGCCTTCGACCGCTCGATCGATTCGCGCATCGTGCGGCTGCGCCGCAAGCTCGACACCGAAACCATCACAACTATACGCGGCGCAGGCTACCGGTTCGACCCGCCGACGCAGCGCGCCGACTGAGGGTCGGGAGGCTGGATTGTTCCTCGGCTCGCCCAAAAAAGCTGCGCAATCTCGGGCGCCATGCATAGGCGTCAGCGCACCACCAGAAGCGATGGTCCCGACGGCAATTCGCTGGCGACTACGATTTCGCTGGCGGCATGCGCGCGGTCCTTCAGGAGAACCGTGGCGAGACCGGCAAAGCCGAGCAGGCCTTGTGCATAGAGCAGTACCGAAAGCACGGAGGCTGCAGATTTCGTCTTCATCGGTGTCCCCAAAAATCAGAACCGCGGGTGCTTCAGGATAAACCCGAAGTGCCCGCGTCGCCCACGGAGCCCCCCGTTGCGACGCGGGCCTTCGGTCCTCTCGGCAGCAAGTTGCCGGAGGGGCCGCGCATCCACTTCAACCCGAGGCCGACCCGCCAGAGGGCCCTGAGACGGTTGATGCGCAGACTGGAGACAATCCAGACCAAGGCTATGAACAGCGCGGCATGCAGCGTCGAAATCTCACCCGAATTCATCACCGCCAGTTTCGTCATCGGGGTGCCGGCTACTGTGCCGATGCCGCCGACGACAAATGCGGCGATGCTTATCCTGAAGAGCCAGGACAGGGTGGTCGATTTGATGCTCATTTTCGTTGGCGCCGGCTGTTCTCGTTGGGATGACTGTGCCGCGAGCCTGTAACCAGATCATGCCGCCCAGGCCGCGCTTTGTTGCAAGTCGGTTTCGAGCGAAGCCAAACTTCTTTCATATAAAGAGATCAGCACTTTCGTTTGGCGGCCCGGTCGTGATCGGGAATGCGCAGCACAGGCGGAGCACGCTTCCCTTGTCCACCTTGCTTGTTAACCAGAGGAAACAGATTCGATACACAAACGAGCCTCAGCGAAGTCAGTCTGAAACATGGCGCGGGGATAAGGCGGCCACCGAATTGACGCCGGCACGACCGGCAAAGGGGAGCCATCATGTACAAAGCCATTTCCGCCAAACTCATCAATGTCACCGCCGCAGCCGGCGGCGCCGCGCTTCTGCTTGGCGCCGCCAACAGCACCGCCCATGCCGCGGCAAACCAGATCGTCGCGCGTGTTTCGCTGTCGCAGCAGACCATGGAAGTGCTGGTCGATGGCAGGCCGACTTTCGCCTGGAAGGTCTCGACCGGCGACAGTGCGCATGTCACGCCGACCGGCTCGTTCAAGCCGACTCGCATGCACGAGATGTGGCATTCGAAGAAATACGACAACGCGCCGATGCCGCATTCGGTCTTCTTCAGCGGCGGCTACGCCGTGCATGCGACCAACGCCATCAAGCGGCTGGGACGGCCGGCGTCGCATGGCTGCGTGCGGCTGCATCCCGACAATGCCGCCGACTTCTACCAGTTGGTCGAAACCTTCGGCCCGACCAACACCAGCATCGTCATCGTCAAGTAGCAGACTGCGTTTGGAGCGATGGTGCAGCGCAGCCGGACAGGTCATGCCGCACCGCAAGTTCCCGCCTTGGAGCTCCATCGGGGCTTCGCGGTAAATCAATCCAGTCAAAAAAAGAGGCCGGAAATTTCCGGCCTCTTTTCGTTTGTTCGCTGACGCCGTTCGCGCTCAGTCCGCGTGCACCGGCATCAGCTTCGGGTCTGGCTTTTCGGCGTGGTGCGGCAGGTCCTTGCTGGCGATGAAGGTGTAGAACATCGGCACCACGAACAGGGTGAACATGGTTCCGACCAGGATGCCGGTGAAGATCACGAGGCCCATCGAATAGCGCGCCGCCGCACCAGCACCACTGGACACGATCAGCGGCACGACGCCGAGCGCCATCGCCGCTGTCGTCATCAGGATCGGCCGCAAGCGCACCTTGGCCGAGGCGACGATCGCATCGCGCCGCCTCATGCCATGCAGCTCGCGCTGCTGGTTGGCGAACTCGACCAGAAGAATGCCATGCTTGGTGATCAGACCTATCAGTGTGATCAGGCCGACCTGCGTGTAGATATTGAGCGTTCCAAGCCCCAGATTGAGCGGCACGATGGCGCCAAAGATCGACAGTGGCACCGCCATCATGATGATCAGCGGGTCGCGGAAGCTTTCGAACTGCGCCGCCAGCACCAGATAGATGACGATTACGGCGGCTGCGAACGCGATAAGGATCGTGTTGCCCTGCTCCTTCTCCTGCCGGGACTGGCCGGAATAATCGATGAAGAAGGTATCGGGCAGGCTCTCCTTGGCAAGGTTCTCCAGGGTCTGCAGCCCGTCGCCCGTGGTGACGCCGGGAAGCGGCAGCGCTGATATCGTCGCCGAGTTCAGCTGGTTGAACTGCTCGATCGCGGCCGGCGCGGCGTTGGTCGAAATCTTCACCACCGCTGAAAGCGGCACCATTTCGCCGGTCACGCTACGCACGAAATATTCGCCGAGCTTCTCGGGATTGTCGCGGAATTCCTTCGGCACCTGCGGGATGATGTCGTAGCTGTTGGAGTCGCGGTCGAACTGAGCCACTTCGGCGCCGCCGACCAGCAGCGTCAGCGTCTGGCCGATGTCGGCGATCGGCAGGTTGAGAGCCGCCGCGCGGTCGCGGTCGATGGTCACCGTCACCTGCGGAGCGTCAAAGGACATCGAGTTTTGCACGACGATGAAGCGGCCGGAGGCCTGCGCCTTGTTCTTAATCTGCTCGGCCGCCTCGTAGACCTCGGCGGAACCACCGGTCGAGCGCACCACCATGGAGATCGGCAGGCCGCCGCCGGAGCCCGGCAGCGTCGGCGGCGCGAAGACGAAGGCCTCGACGCCGGCCACCTTGCCGAGGCGTCCCTGGATATCGGCTTGAAGCTCCTTTGAGTTGCGCTGGCGCTCGGCCCAATCCTTGAAGGCGAAGCCGACAAAGGCGCCGTTGGTGGCGCCGCCAAAGGCAACGGCGGAGAATTGCGCCCTGGTTTCGGGAATGTCCTTCACCAGGCCGAGGATCTGGTTGACGTAGGTCTCGGTGTAGTCCGAGGTCGCGTAGCGCGGTGCCGTCACGATAGACAAGAGGAAGCCCTGGTCCTCTTCCGGCGCCAGTTCGCTCGAGGTCTTGGTGAACATGAAGCCGGTGAGCGCAACCAGCGCCACGACCATCAGCAGCGTCACCGGTCGATTTCTCAAGGAGGCGGTGACCGCCCGCTCATAGACATGCTCGACACGGCTGAAGGTTCCGTCGACGACGCGCTGGAAGCGACTGTGCGATCCCGCCTTGAGCAGACGCGCCGCCATCATCGGCGTGATGGTGACGGCTATGAGGCCGGACAGCACCACCGAACCGGCGAGCGTCACCGCGAACTCGCGGAACAGCGCGCCGGTCAGGCCGCCGGTGAAGGCCAGCGGCGCGAACACGGCGGCGAGCGTGATGGTCATGGCCACGATGGCGGAGAAAATCTCGCGCATGCCGTTGAAGGCCGCCTGCATCGGCGACATGTGGTCCTCCTCCATGTGGCGATGAATGTTCTCCACCACCACGATAGCGTCGTCGACGACAAGGCCGATGGCCAGCACCATGGCCAGCAGCGACAGAAGGTTGATCGAATAGCCGACCGCAAACAAAAGGAAGCAGACGCCGACCAGCGACAGCGGGATGGTCACGATCGGCATCATCACCGAGCGGAATGAGCCGAGGAACAACAGGATGACCACGACGACGATGGCGACGGCTTCGGCGATGGTCTTGAACACTTCATCGATCGAGGCGCTGATCTGTTCGGTGGAATCGTAGACGATTTCGATGGTCATGCCTTTCGGCAGCGTCTCTTGAATCAAAGGCACGATCTTGTGGATCGCCTCCGCCGTTGTCAGCGGGTTGGCGGCCGGCGTCGGGAAAATGGCGAGGAAGGTGCCGGGCTTGCCATTGAAGCTCACCCTCGTGTCGGTGCTCTCGGCGGCAAGCTCGACTCGCGCCACGTCGCGCAAGCGCACCACCTGGCCGTCCGTCGAGCGCAGCGGAAGCTCGGCAAAGGCCTCAGGCGTCTGCAGCGTCGAGCGAACCGTGATCGAGGAGACGACATATTCGTTCTCGGTGTTGCCGGGCGCCGACAGGAAGTTGGAGTTGTTGATCGCCGCCAGCACTTCGGCGGCGGTGACGCCACGCGCAGCAAGCTTGACCGGGTCGATCCAGACCCGCATCGAATATTCCTCGGCGCCGAAGATCTGCACGTCGGCGACACCTTCGACCGTCGACATGCGGGGCCGCACGACGCGCTCGATATATTCGGTGAGCTGCTCCTTGCTCATGTTCGGATTCTGCATCGAGATGTACATCATCGCGAACTCTTGGCCGGTGCCCTTGACGATGACCGGGTCCTTGGATGCATCCGGCAAGGTGCCGCGTACGCCCTGCACCTTCGACAGGACCTCGGTGAGCGCGACATCCGGATTGGAGCCGAGCTTCATCTGGACGACCACAGTGCTCGAAGACGGCCGGCTGGACGAGGTGACGTAGTCGATGTTCTCGGTCGAGGCGACGGCCCGCGCGATCGGGGCGGAGATAAAGCCCTGGATCAGGTCGGCGCTGGCGCCGGGATAGGCGGTGGTGATGGTGATCGCCGTCTCGTCAACCTTGGGATACTGCCGGATCGACAGGTTGAAGATGCCCTGGAAACCCAGGAGCAGGATCATGCAGGCGAGGACGGTGGAGAGGACCGGCCGGCGAATGAAGATGTCGGAAAAGTTCATTGCTGAGCCTGCTGGTTCGCCGACTTGCTGGGGTCAATGGTGTTGTCGACAGCGACGGACATGCCGTTGAAGAGACGGTTCTGACCGGCGGTGACGACCTCGTCACCGGCCTTGATGCCCTCGATGATCTCGACCATGCCGTCGTTGCGGCGGCCGGGCTTCACGAACACCTGCGACAGCACGAGCGCCGGCTTTTCCGGTTCTGCCGCGGGCTTCGCGGGGTCGACAGCCGGCTTGTCCGCGGGCTTCGCCGCGGCGTCTTCGGCAGCCGGTTTCGCGTCTGCCGGCTTTGCATCTGCCGCCGGCTTTGCTGCGTCGGCCCCCGCGGCAGGCTTTTCCTCGGGTTTCGCGGCTGGGGCGCCTTCCGCCGGCTTCGCCGGAACGACGACGAAGACGAAGTCGCCATAGAGGCTCGACGTCAATGCCGTCTGCGGCAAGGACAGAATGTTTTTCTCCTGCGGCAGCTCGACGCGAACCTGGACGAACTGGCCGGGCGTCAGCTTGCCGTCAGGGTTGGCGACCTCGCCGCGGACGGACACCAGGCGGCTTGAAGCGTCGATCTTGGGATCGATGCCGCGAATGGAGCCGGCAAACGGCATGTCGGCGCCGCCGCCGGTGCCGCCGAGGCCGAGCCGCACCGCCTGGCCTATCTTGAGCAGCGGCAGCTGCTGTTCGGGTACCGAGAAATCGACCCGCATGGTGTCCAGATCCTGCAAGGTCACCACTGCGTTGCCGGGCGAGAGATATTGGCCGAGGTCGATCTTGGGGATGCCCACGGTGCCGGCGAACGGCGCCGTCAGCTGCTTCTGATCGAGCACGGCCTGCAGCTTGTTGACCTGCGCGGCGGAGGCCGATGCAGCGGCTTGAGCGGTGTCGAGCGTGGCATCCGTTCCGACGCCGCGCCGCTGCAGCTCCAGCGCGCGTTCGAGCGCCGTCTTGTCGGACACGGACTGCGCCTTGGCCGCGACCAGATCCGCGCGTTCGACGGCATCGTCGAGCTGCAGCAGGACCGAATCGACCGGCACCTTCTGGTTGGCATGGAAAAGGATGTCCTTGACGATGCCGCTGGTCTCGACGGTAAGGTCGACACCGCGCACGGCGCGTACCGTGCCGATCGCCTCGACCCCCGGCGTCCAGTCGGAAGGCTTGACGACAACCGTCGACACGGTCGTCGCCGGCGGCTTCATGGTGGCGAAATACTGTTTGATAGCGTTGTCGCGGAACAGGTTGAAGCCGACAACGCCGACGCACACCAGAGCGAGCAGAAGCAGAATTGCGGTGATAGAGATGAAGCGCTTCACGAACTGTCCCCTCGGCCGATGTCCGGCAAAATAGCCGAATAGCGGGACACTTATCGACGCCAGGTCCCGATTACAAATGACGGCGAACTTACTGTACCGTCTGGACGGTCTTGTCAATTCCGCCTAGGCTGGTGCGGGGGAAGGGATCGATGAAGACCCAAAGGGCAAATTCGCGCGACAAGATACTCGCCGCCGCCGCCGATGTCGCACGCGAGACCGGTCCCGGCAGCCTGTCGCTTGACGCCGTCGCCAGCCGCGCCGGCGTGTCGAAAGGCGGCCTGTTATATAACTTTCCGACCAAGGCCAAACTGATGCAGGGCCTGGTGGAGAATTACCTGCGCGCCTTCGAACTGGCGCTGGAATCGGGCCGTGTCGCCGGCGCCAGCGGCGAGAGCCTGCTCGCCACCTATATCCGGCTCTCGGCGGATGATTGCGAGGAGCCGAAGCCGACGGCTTCGTGGATATTCTCGGCGATCGCCGAGGATCCGGATTTCCTGACGCCGATAAAAGCCTTCAAGTCGCAGCTGCTGCAGCGGCTGAAGAGCGAGACGCCGGACCTGAAGACGCTGCTGGTCTGCTTTCTGGCCATCGAAGGGCTGCGCAGCATGAACCTCTTCGATTCCGACGTGCTTTCCGCCGACGAACGCCGCTTGCTGGTATCGGCCCTGCTGGAGATTGCGGGATAGCTCAAGGCGTCGGATCGAAGAAGCGATACGGGCCGGGCGGAAAGGACGGTTGGTGAGCGGCATGGCATAGGCACGCATCACGACATCGGCGATTTCAAGCTACAGCCCCCTGATTCGTTGGATCAATGGTTCAGGAATGACTGCGCGAATGCGCGGCCGACTATGTTGCGCCGCACCATAACACTGCCGTGTCAGCCTTGACGTGTCAGCCTTGAGACGGCGCTCGGCGAGGCCGGCAAAGCGCGTTTTAGTGCTGTAACAGCGCCGACATATGGTTATGGCGTTGTCATGTTGCGGCGCACAAACTATGTGCCTTTGTAGTCCCTCCCAACAGTCGCGAGATCTCCATGGGTTCCCTTTCTTCGAAGAATGCGCTCGTCACCGGATCGACCAGCGGCATTGGCCTGGCCATTGCCCGCGCCCTTGCCGCCGAGGGCGCCAACGTCACGATCAACGGCCTTGGCGAAGCCGCGGCGATCGAACAGGAGCGCGCCGGCATCGAGAAGGATTTCGGCGTCCAGTGCCGCTACTCCGGCGCCAACATGATGGACGGCGCAGCGGTGACCGCCATGGTGCGCGAAGCCGAGCAGGCCTTGGGCAGCCTCGACATTCTGGTCAACAATGCCGGGATACAGCATGTCGCGCCAATCGAGGAGTTTCCCGACGACAAGTGGGAAGCCATCATCCGCATCAATCTGCTTGCCGCCTTTTACGCGATCAAGGCCGTGGTGCCCGGCATGAAGGCGCGCAAATGGGGCCGCATCATCAACACCGCGTCGGCGCATGCACTGGTCGCCTCGCCGTTCAAGTCGGCTTACGTCTCGGCCAAGCACGGCATAGCGGGTCTGACCAAGACGGTAGCGCTGGAAGTCGCGCAGGACGGCATCACCGTCAACGCCATCGCGCCCGGCTATGTCTGGACGTCACTGGTCGAAAGGCAGATCCCCGACACGATGAAGGCGCGCGGCATGACCGAGGAACAGGTCAAGCGCGACGTGCTCCTGGCGGCACAGCCGACGAAGCAATTCGTCACCGTGGAGGAGCTCGCCGCGCTGACGCTGTTTCTGTGCTCGGACTCGGCCAGGCAGATTACCGGCACGACTTTGCCGATGGATGGCGGCTGGACGGCGCAGTAGGCGCGGTCCCCGAGATCAACTCGCCACCACAGACTGCAGATTGACTCATCCCCCCGGGGAGGATAGTCGACTCGCATGACAGACAATACGCATCGGTCGCATCCCGCTATCGTGAAGCGTCTAAAGCGCGCGCAAGGCCACCTTGCGGCAGTGCTCTCCATGTTCGAAGCTCATCGTTCCTGTGTTGACCTCGCACAGCAACTCCATGCCGTGGAAAGCGCCATAAGCAGCGCCAAGCGCGAACTGATCCACGATCATATCGAACATTGCCTGACCGACACCGCCGAGGGCGGAGCGCACGACTCGCTGACTGAACTCAAGCAGCTGGCCAAGTATCTATGAGCGGTCTCGGCAGGCGCACTCTCGACTGGTTCGGTTTCGGTTCGCATGATCATTCTGGCCACGATCATGACCACCACGGTCCGCATGGCCATACACACGGCGTCATCGATGCAACCATCGCGACGACCGATCGAGGCATCTGGGCTATAAAGTGGTCCTTTGTCATCCTGGCGGTCACCGCAGCAATGCAGATGGTCGTGGTGGTTCTCTCGGGAAGCGTAGCCCTTCTTGCCGACACCATTCACAATATTGGAGACGCAACCACTGCCATTCCCTTGTGGGTCGCCTTTATGCTGGCGAGGCGCAAGCCGTCGTCAACCTTCACCTACGGGCTCGGTCGGGTCGAAGACCTTGCCGGTATCATTATCGTGCTGATCATTCTGTTCAGCGCCATCGTCGCCGGGTACCAGGCTATCGAGCGCCTAATCCATCTGCAGGCAGTGACGCATCTCGGTTGGCTGACGACGGCGGGCATCGTCGGCTTCCTCGGCAATGAGGCCGTCGCGGTGTTTCGCATCCGTGTCGGCAGGGAAATCAACAGCGCGGCGCTCGTCGCTGACGGCTACCATGCCCGCACCGACGGTCTCACGAGCCTTGCCGTGGTCATCGGCGCCATCGGCGTGTGGCTCGGATTTCCGCTGGCCGACCCGATCATCGGGCTTCTCATCACGGTCGCCATTTTCGGTATCGTCTGGCAATCGGCGCGCTCAGTGCTCACCCGTATGCTCGACGGCGTCGAGCCGGGTGTGATGGCCGAAATTCATCATGCTGGCGAGCACGTGCCGGGTGCTCACATCATCGATGCCAAGGCCCGCTGGATCGGCCACAAGTTGCACGCCGACATCGCCATCGCCGCAGACGAAACCTTGCCGCTCTCGGAGGCAAACAAGATCACGGCGGCGCTGGAGAATGAATTGTTCGAACACATGCCGGCCCTCGCCGCTGCCAACATCCGTTTTTCGAGCGAATATGGCGCGCACGAGCATCCACACCCTCACGACCACAATCATGGCGAACACCAAAACCAACACTGACGTGCGCAGAAAACCAACCGCGTCTGCTAGTCTAGGCTGATGCTCCAGACGCTCGTCGAATTCCAGCGCACGATCTACCTGGCGCTCGCCGATCAGATAAAACTGCTCTCGGCTGGCGGTGGCTGGCTGGCGTTCCTTGCCTTTCTGCCGATGGGCGTGCTGTTTGGTGCGGCGCATGCCCTGACGCCTGGACATAGCAAAGCCGTCCTGGCCACGTATCTGGCCGGTTCGGACGCGAAGGTTTCGCGCGGTCTCCTGGTGTCGATAACGCTTTCCTTCACGCATGTGACGATCGCGGTGCTGATCGCGGCGTTCTCGTTACCACTGGTATCGATTGCCTTGGGAAGCGTTGGCCGAGCGCCTCTGCTGGAAGACATCAGCCGTGGGTTGCTTGGCCTGATTGGCGTCTGGATGTTGTGGCGCGCAATGAGCCACGGCCACTATCATAAGCACGAGGGCGAAGCCGTTGGGATCATGGCCGGCCTGATCCCATGCCCGCTGACGCTTTTCGTTATGACCTTCGCGATATCCAGAGGCGTTCCGGTTGCCGGCATTCTGTTCGCAACCACCATGATGATCGGCGTGGCCCTGACGCTGTCCAGCGTGGCGGTACTGTCAATCCTGTTTCGGGAACGGCTGGTGCATTTTTTCGACAGCCGGCCACGCTTGTTCGACATAATATCCAGAAGCATCGAAGGTATCGCCGGCTTCATTCTGGCTGGAGTGGCTGTTTGGCAAATTTCTGCGCGCTGAGGACGTTGAAACGAACAGCTAGGTTATGGATTGACAAGCACGAAGGATCGATCCAGCATCATGGCAAGGGGTTCCTTCGCGACGACCCCGTGAGGCGCCAGCCCAAAGATCGCGTCCAAACTCTCACTTCTGGAGGTGGACGCCATGCCGTCAACAACCGCAATCACCGTAGCGCAACTTTCCCGGATTATCGGCCTGCCCGACGCACCTGTTCTTGTCGATGTCCGCATCGACGAGGACTATGATACCGATCCGCGGCTGCTGCCGGCCTCATGCCGGCGCGATTTCAAGACCGTCTCTACCTGGGCGGCCGAGTTCACCGGAGCTCATGTGATCGTTATTTGCCAGAGAGGGCAGAAGCTTTCGCAAGGCGTCGCTGCATGGCTGCGCCATGACGGTGTCACAGCTGAATCGCTCGAAGGCGGCTTCGAGGCCTGGCTGGCGGCAAAGGGACTTCTGGTCAAGGCCGACAAGATACCGCGCCGCGACGATAAGGGCCGCACGGTCTGGGTGACGCGCGCGCGCCCCAAGGTCGATCGCATCGCCTGCCCCTGGCTGATCCGTCGTTTCATCGATCCTTCGGCGGTGTTCCTGTTCGTCGAACCGGCCGAAGTGCTGGCTGCCGCCGATCGTTTCGCTGCGATCCCCTTCGACATCGACGATGTGTTCTGGAGCCATCGCGGCGAGCGCTGCACCTTCGACACCATGATCGAGGAGTTCGAGTTGCGGTCCGAGGCGCTCGATCGTCTTGCTTTGATCGTGCGTGCAGCCGACACGGCGCGCCTCGATCTGATACCGCAGGCGGCAGGGTTCCTCGCGGCATCGCTCGGCCTGTCACGGATGTTTCGCGACGATCTCGAACAGCTTGAGGCAGGCATGTTGCTCTATGACGCGTTTTTCAGGTGGTGCCGCGATGCCACCGACGAAACCCACAACTGGCCGAGCGGGGGCAAAGCGACATGAACGCTTTTGCCGCCGACGACAGTCCGCTCGCTGCACCAGCCACGCCAACCTTTCGCCAAGCCGCGAAACTGTGGGCCAGGATCGGCCTGCTCTCCTTCGGCGGGCCGGCCGGCCAGATCGCGCTGATGCACAAGGAACTGGTCGAGGAGCGCCGCTGGATCGGCGAGCAGCGGTTCCTGCATGCGCTCAACTACTGCATGCTTTTGCCCGGCCCCGAGGCGCAGCAACTGGCGATCTATATCGGCTGGCTGCTGCACCGAACCGCCGGCGGCCTCGTTGCCGGCATCCTGTTCGTGCTGCCCGGTGCGCTTGTCATGCTGGGCCTCAGCGTCTTCTACGTGCTTTACAATGATGCGCCCGTCATCGAGGCGCTGTTCTTCGGCATCAAGGCGGCGGTGCTGGCCGTCGTCGTCGAGGCGGTCCTCCGCATCGGCAAACGGGCGGTCAAGAACCGGGTGATGATGGCGATCGCGGTGGCCGCGTTCCTTGCCATCTATGTCGTCAGGCTGCCGTTTCCGCTGATCATCCTGGTTGCAGGGCTGACCGGCTGGATCGGCAACCGCTTGGCACCGGCGCGTTTTTCCGGAGCCGCACGCGGCAAGGACAATTTGCCCGATGTCAGGGGCGCCGTCGACGTCATGTTCGAACGCGGCGACCTCGCTCACACCAAGCCGACGAAATGGCACGCGCCGCGCACCATCGCGATCTGGCTGCCGATCTGGCTCGGGCCGGTCGTACTGATCCTGGCGCTGACCGGCCCTGCCAGTGTTTGGGCACAGCTTGGCGGCTTCTTCAGCCTGATGGCGGTGGTCACATTCGGCGGCGCCTACGCTGCGCTCTCCTATGTCGCGCAGGCAGCGGTGACCTCGTTCGGCTGGCTGGCGCCGGGTGAAATGGTCGATGGGCTTGGTCTGGCCGAGACGACGCCGGGACCATTGATCCTGGTGCTGCAGTTCGTCGGCTTCGTCGCCGCCTATCGTCACGCCGGTGCGATGGGACCGCTTGTGGCCGGATCGCTCGGCGCATTGCTGACGCTCTGGGTGACGTTCGTGCCGTGCTTCTTCTGGATCTTTCTGGGTGCCCCCTACATCGAGGCGCTGCGCGGCAACAAGGCGCTGTCGGCGGCGCTGAGTGCGATCACGGCGGCTGTGGTCGGCGTGGTGATGAACCTTGCGCTGTGGTTCGCACTGCATGTCGTCTTCGGCGCGTTGCACCGTTTTGGTCTTGGGATGGAGCTACCGGTGCTGTCGTCGCTGGATTGGCGCGCCGCGCTGCTGGCGGCGGCCGCCATGGTCGCCATGCTGAAACTGAGGATCGGCATGCTGCCGACATTGGCCGGCTCGGCGCTGGCCGGACTGGCGCTGCTGGCCTTGCCTGCGTAGCGTCCGAAGGCGCGACCAGCCATTATCACAGCCGGATTTTTGAGGTATGCCGGGCCGGCGCACAACGGTCGCGGGCGCTGGTAGGATCAGCGCTGGCCCCGGAGATACGCTTTACGTCGAACCCGATACCGCCAAGCTGAACCTGCTCGACGCGGAGAGCGGCGCGCTGGCGAACTGATTTGACGAGGTTGGCCGAGCTGTTCAAAGTCGATCCTGGATCGCACAACGGGATATGACATGGTGGATTCCGATCGGATCGACAAGCTGATCGCAGGGGTGCCCCCCGCCTTGGCGCTTCGTGCCGGGCTGGACCTTGGCATCTTCACCTGGCTCGGCGGCGATGCTGCGACTGCCGACAGCCTTGGGGCAGCGCTCAAAGTCGAGCCCGCTCGTCTGTCGCGGCTCCTCTACGCGCTCGCCAGCATCGGTCTCCTCGACGTCGAGGATGGTCAGTTTCGCAACGGAGCCGAAGCGTCGGAGTTTCTTGACGCGTCCAAGCCGACCTATCGCGGCGGCGATCATGTGCTGCTGCGCGAACTCTGGGGAGCCGACCTTTTGACCGCAGAGTCGCTGCGGCAGAATCGGCCGGCCGCGCTGCACGACTTTTCCGAAGCGGGGCCAGAATCCGCAGCGGCCTTCAGCCGCATGCTCGCACCGGGAGGGGTGATTTTCGGCCGAAATCTCGCCCGTGAACTGGACTTCTCGGCGGTCAGTTCGGTGATCGACATCGGCGGCGGCGCCGGGACCATTCTGGTCGGACTTCGCGAGCGATGGCCGCATATTGCGGCGACTTTGATGGAACTCCCGACGGTCGCAGCGGTCGCACCAGCGATCCTGTCGGAATACGGTGCCGGCGATGTGGTTGTCGAAGAAGGCGACATAACGGTCGCTCCATCGACCGGCCGGCATGACTTGGCAATCCTGAAGGCTGTCGTCCAGGTCCTGCCGCCGGACCAGGCGCGCAGTTCGATCCTGAACGCGGCGCGTTGCCTCACCCAAGGAGGCGAGATCGCAATTGCGGGGTGGGGTGTCGTCGATGACGACCGTCTCGGCCCGCCTGAGGGTGTCTTTCTCAATCTCACCTTCCTGAATCTTTACCGCGCAGGCGAATCGTACACGGAAGGTCAGTATCGCGGGTGGATGGCCGGGGCTGGGTTCCGGGATATCTCCAGGTCGCAGCTGACCGACGGCACCACGTTGTTTCGTGGGCGCCTCACGGACTGATCGTGGCTGGAGTGGTTGGTTTCGGGCGTGTGTGGCCCTCAGAGCCAGCCCCGGACGGATTGCACAAAGTTCCTGAGGCGGCGTGAGCCGATCTTTCCCCTTACCGGGCAGCGCGGTGTCCCCTGTCTTCTCGATAGCTTCTTCGCAGAGGGGGCATTTAAATGTCACTTGGTCGACAACAAAGTTCGGGATAGCGGCATATTTCGCATTCGTCGATTGGGGCGGAACCTCCGACAGGATGTTGCGCGGTCGCTGCAACTTGCGCCTAGACTAGCCCGTTCGACTACGTCGAATCGGAATGGAGTTTTTAGACATTCGTTTATCTATTCGTGGTTTCTAATACATATGGCATCCAACGCGTTCACCCGGATTTGGTTTGCTTTGAGCCGCCTAAGGCGCGCCACGAACGGTAACGTTGCCGTCATCGTTGCCTTCACCTTGCCGGTCGTGGTTGGCGGCGCCGGCCTCGGTGTGGAGACATCCTTCTGGTATTACAGCAGCCTTAAGCTGCAGGCCGTTGCCGATGCCGCGGCCTATGCCGGCGCGCTCGAGAAAGTCGCGGGTTCCGATAACCCGACCATCATCGCCGCCGCCACGCAGTCCGCGACCTCGAACAATTTTGCCACGCCGGGCACGATCCAGGTCAACACGCCGCCATTGTCCGGCCCGAACACCGCGAAGAAGGCAGTGGAGGTCATCGTCAAGCAGAACCTCGACCGCTACTTCACGGCGATTTTCAACCAGGCGCCCGTTGCCGAACAGGCAAGGGCGGTGGCGCTGATCAATGACGCCTCCAAAGCTTGCGTGCTGGCGCTCAGTCCGTCGGCCTCCCAGGCTGCGCTCTTTTCCGGTAACACCACCGTCAACCTCACCGGCTGTTCGGTCATGTCGGACTCGATTGCCTCGGACGCCATAAAGACGCAGGGCTCGGCGGTGC
>NZ_JAMYUQ010000028.1:0-56211 GCF_040323095.1 Mesorhizobium sp. M0058 | reverse complement strand
GAGCTGGCGGCCATCCTGAATGCCAACGACCTAAAGCAGACGCTATCTCAAGGGAGGTTCCCCGGAGGGTTCGCCTGACTGAAGTCGGAACAAAGTCAGTGAACAACCGCCCTTGTCAGCGGCCGCTTTAGAGATCGGGTTGCAGAGGAGGGTACACAGGCTTTTCCCCTTATCCTTTTTTCTCCCGGCGGCGCCACTGTCTATTATCGGCGGCGAGGCCGCTATCGCCTTCTGAGCGGGCTAGCGATGGAGTGCCTTCGACGGTGAAGACGATTCCGGCATCCTCAAACGCTTTGCGGATGGCGGCGAGGTTGTGGGGACGCGGTTTCCTGAATTCGTTCTCAAGATCGCTGATCACCATTTCGCTAAGATTGGCCTTTGCGGCAAGTCGCACACGCGACCAGTTCAGTAGGGCTCGTGCTGCTCTGGATTGATCTGCGGAGGGTACGGTTCGGCTGTCCATAGACAGTCGAACATTCAGTATCGCTAAAATGTTCCTCCTGACCTTCTGCGATTTCTCTAACGGCGTGAGGCCGGCTTCTCGGATAACGCGGCGGGGTTTTCCAATAACTTTGCGGAACGCTGATCTGCACGCCGCAATGTCTTCTTTTTCGGCTTGGTCTTCTCAACCAGATCTGGCCTTTTCGCTATCAGGTAGTCAGCCTTGTTCGTTCGATAGTCTTCTTTGTGGATGGACATTGCTACGATCTCCATTGTAGAAATCAACGCGGCTGGAAGCCGACACGTTCCCATAAATCGCTTGTTCAAGGCCGAGCCGAACGGCACACGGATGCCAAAAACACGAAAAGGGCGCGGTTTGTGACCGCGCCCTTATTTGACTAGGTTCAACTGTCCTGCCTACGAGTCTTGTCGACCATACCAGTCGTCGACGTCTCGCCGCACGCGATCCTTCTCAATGCCGTAGCGCTCCTGGATCGTACCTTCGAGCTGATCGCGGTTGCCGGCTATGCGGTCGAGATCATCATCAGTGAGCTTGCCCCACTGCTCCTTGACCTTGCCTTTGAATTGCTTCCAATTTCCTTCGACGCGGTTCCAGTCCATGATGGCGATCTCCTTTCGTTGTCCTTTCGAACAACGGTCGTAGTGGCCATCAGGTTCCGCTGCAGGTAAGCGCGCTTGCTGGTGATCTAGCAATGGAAACTTCGCCTCTGTCCGGGAGCAGTTAGAGCAGAACAATGCAGCAGGGGCGTCTGCGCAGGTCATCGCCCTTAACGCCTTCTGACTGACTGCTTGAGAAGCGCGAGCAATCAAGGCGCTACCACCGTGCCACCGACCGTCTGTATTTTCTTTAGATCTCGGATAGGTTTTGCCGGTATTTGTCGGGAAAAGGAGCCGAAGTGATGACCGACATCTGGCATTCACTCCTCGCCAACCTTGCCTTGGTCTCCATTCTCGTGGTCGCCTGGGACCTTGTGGCGGATTTCACCGGGCGCTTCTCGCAGCGGATGCAGTCGCTGCTTCTCGGCTTGGTCATGTGCGTTGGCGCGGTCATCTCCATGGCGACGGCCCTGTCCGTCTCCGGCTTCGTCGTCGATCTGCGCGCCGCCTTCATTGCTGCGGCCGCGTTCTTCGGCGGATGGCCGGCAATGCTCATCGCCACGGCCGGCTCCATTGCCTATCGCGCCCATCTGGGCGGGCAGGGTGCAGGTGCTGGTGTCATGGGTATCCTCATTACCGCAATTGTCGGCATCGCGTGGCACCACTTCGTCGCGGCCCGATCGCGCACCATGTACGACATATTCGGTCTTAGCGTAACGGTCGCTCTCGCCGGGCTTATCACGCTCCTGGTCATCCCAGCGCAAGCCCTTACCGGTCTTGTGCAGCAGAGCACGTTCCCGTCCCTCGTATTCCGCTTCCTAAGCACAATCATCATCGGCGTCCTGCTCGACCGGCAGCAGCGCCGGCGGGAGCTCTTGATGTCCAACATGACCTACCGGGCCATGGTTCGAGAACTGCCGGATTGCCTGAACATAAAGGATGTCGACGGCCGTTTCATCGCCGCCAACCCCGCCACCGCCGAAATGGTTCGCGCCGCTTCGGTCGACGATCTGATCGGCAAGACGGATTTCGATTTCTACCCCAGGGATGTAGCCGAGCGCTTCCGGCAAGATGAGATGGGCGCACTGGAGGCCGGGCAGACGTTGCGGATCGACCAGCCGGCGCTTTTCCCGGACGGCCGGCAAGGTTGGCTTTACACGCTCAAGGCCCCCTTCCGCGACGAGTCGGGCAACATCGTTGGCGTCATCACCTACAATCGCGACATCACCGAGCAGAAGCGCACCGCCCAGCTCAAGAACGATTTCATTTCCACGGTCAGCCACGAATTGCGCACCCCGTTGACCTCCATCCGCGGCTCGCTTGGCCTGATCGCGGCCGGTGTTGCCGGCGAACTGCCGCCGAAGGCCGCCAATCTCGTCAACATCGCCCACACCAATAGCGAAAGGCTGGTTCTCCTCATCAACGACATTCTGGATATCGAGAAGATCGAATCGGGCGTGATCACCTTCAAGATCAAGCAGATGCCTGTCCGTCAGGTGCTAGAGCAGGCCATTGCCGCCAGCTCCAACTACATGGCTGACAGCCGGATCAAGATCGTTCTGATCGACGATGCCCCGCGCGCTGAGGCCAACATCGATCCGGATCGCCTGCATCAGGTGATGGCGAACCTTCTGTCGAACGCGATCAAGTTCTCGCATGCTGATGGCACCGTCACGGTGAAATTCCAGCGTCGTGACGGCGACATGCTGCGTATTTCCGTCATGGACCAGGGCACTGGCATCCCGGAGGCTTTCCGCGGCCGTATATTCGGAAAATTCGAGCAGGCGGACGCTTCCAGCACGCGTAAGATAGGCGGCACCGGCCTGGGGTTGAGCATCGTCAAGGCCATTACCGAAAAACTTGGCGGAGCCATTTCCTTCGAAACCGAGGAAGGCAAGGGAACCTCGTTCCACCTCGACCTTGCAGAAGCACGCAGGCACCACCCAAGGCCGTATCCGCCACCGCACCTGACGCGGAAGCCCGATGGCCGCCTACGGGTTCTGATCTGTGAAGACGAATCCGACGTCGCCGCCGTGATTGCGGCACTCTTGGATGCGGAGGGCTTTTCCAGCGACATCGCACCCGATATCGCCACGGCAACGGCGCTTCTGAGGTCCCGCGAATACGTGGCCTTGACCCTCGACATCAAGCTGGCGGGGGAATCCGGTGTCAAGCTCTTCCACGACATTAGGGCATCGCCGGTCAATTCCGACATTGCGGTCATCGTCATCTCCGCCGTTGCCGATGAGGCCAGGGGGTCGCTGAACGGCAGCGCCGTCGGTATTGTCGACTGGCTGGAGAAGCCGGTGGATTCAAAGCGGCTTCACGCCGCCCTTGCCAAGATCCTTGCTGGCAGGACCGAGCAGAGGCCGAAGATTCTGCATCTCGAGGACGACGAGGGCGTGCTTGCGGTGATGTCGGAGGGGTTGGGTTCGGGGGTCTCGATCACTTCTGCGAAGACCCTCAAGGACGCCCGGGAGGCGATCGGCCGGCATCGCTTCGATCTGGTGATCCTGGATATTGCACTCCCCGACGGATCGGGGTTGGACCTGCTGGCCGATCTGCCGCTCGAGACTGGGGTCATCGTGTTTTCGGCGGCGGAGCTAGACCAGAAACTAGGTGATCGCGTGCAGGCCATCCTGACCAAGACCAGGGCGTCGGAAATCGATGTGGCAAAGCTGGTCAGGAGCATGTTGGTTTCGTCCCGCACCCAACCTGCCGCGCACGCCAAGGAGTGACGCTCATGCCCGCAAGGATTCTCTATGTGGATGACGAGGACGATATCCGCGAAATCGCCCAGATGTCGCTGGAACTCGAGCCGGAGTTCGAGGTGCTGTCCTGCCCGTCCGGCTTGCAGGCGCTCGCCGATGCCGCCGAATGGCGACCCGACCTTATTCTGCTCGACGTAATGATGCCGGACATGGACGGACCAGAGACGCTGCGGCGCCTGGCCGGGTCTGGGGCGACGGCTTCGATACCCGTGGTGTTCATCACCGCGCGCACCCAGACCCATGAGGTCGAACGCTATCTGGCGATGGGGGCGGTAGGGGTCATCGCGAAGCCGTTCGACCCGCTTGCGCTTGCCGGTGAAGTCAAAAGATTGCTTCGACGGCGCGCCTGAGTCGACGTTTGGCTTGAGCACCGAGCGCAGTCTGGCTGCAGACTGAGCGACGTCGTTCACGGCTCCTATACCATGTCTCCTTATTCATCTACTGATTGTGCCGAGATGCAGGCGTAGCGAATCAGGTGGTCTATAATTGCCTAGGATCGGCGGATGTCGATGAGAGTTGAGAACAATGTTTCTCTGCATGAGCCGCGTTGGCGGATGTGGTTCATGGATTGATCACTCCGGGGGGCGACGGAACCGGAGCAAGGCTGTTGAACGGAGCGAAGGCAAGAGTTCTGATTTGCGATGACGATCCCCTTTTGATCGAACTGATGGAATTCAGGCTCATGGCAAAGGGATACGAGGTCATCAAAGCAGTAGACGGGGCGGAAGCGCTCTTGAAGGCGGAGCATGAGGCGCCCGATATCATCGTGCTCGACGCGATGATGCCCAAGGCCGACGGCCTAGAGGTTCTTGCCCGCATAAAGAGCGAACCGGCTTTGTCGGAAATCCCGGTGGTCATGCTGACCGCCCGCAAGGGCGAAAAAGACATCGTCTCCGCTCTTGAGAAGGGGGCCGACGACTACCTTGTGAAACCCTTCATTCCCGAGGAACTCCTGGCCCGGCTTGCGCGTCTCTTGGCGCGGAAGAGCGGGAAGCGCTGATGAGGCGCGGCCGGTGCGCCACGGTTGCAGCATGCGTCTTCCTGGCGGTTGCGGCAGTGCCCGCCGCGACGCTGGCCCAGACGGTCGAGGAACTGTACGCCTCCGGCGTGAAGGCCAGGCAGGCCCAGCATTTCGACGAGGCGGCGCAGCTGCTTAGGCGTGCGCTGGCGCTCAAGCCGGACAATGCCGACGCCGTGGTGCAACTTGGCTTCACCGAACTTGGCCGCAACAATCTGCCGGCGGCGCGTGAAGCGTTTTCCAAGGCGCTTGCGATTGCGCCGGAATATCTGGATGCCAGCTTCGGCATGGCTCAGGTCGAGTTCCGGTCGGGCAATCTGGACACTGCCCTGCCGCTGGCCGAAAAAGTCTCGCGTGCCCAGCCCGACAATGCCGATGCGAGTACGCTTGTCGCCAGCATCCACAAGGCCCAGCAAGCCGGCAGCAGCAAAGCGAAGCCTGCGACCGTGAGAAAGAGGCTGCGTCCGCCGCGGCCGGATCCCGTCGCCGGCCTGATGGAGAAGGGCCAGAGATTGCGGGCGGCGGGACAATTGCCCGAGGCGCAGAACGCCTACCGCCGAGCGCTGCGGCTGGCGCCGAAAAACACCGACATCCTGGTCGCCATGGGTCTCGTGGCTGGATCCCAACAGAAATTTGACGAAGCCGGGAATTTTTTCGACCGGGCGCTGGCCATCAGGCCCGGACTTCTCGACGCCCGTTTAGGCAAGGTCCGTCTGGCGATCTGGCAGAACGACGTGCCGCGAGCCCGCACAATGATCGGTGATGTGCTTGGCGCTGAACGTGACAATACCGAACTGATCGCTCTCGATGCGCGGATTTCCATGCTGGAGCAGGATGACACGCGGGCCGAGCAATCGTTTCTGCGGGTGTTGGCGGTCGATCCGCGCAACGCTGAGGCGCTTGCGGGGATCGGCGATCTGCGCCGAGCGCGTGGCGACGATGCTGGCGCGCGAGCCGCCTACCGCCAGGCGCTTGCCCTCGAACCCGGCTCGCGCGATGTCGAGCAGAGGCTCGCCGCGCCGCCGCCACGCAAATGGCGGCTCGATCTGGGCAGCGAAGTGAGCGATCTCACCGAGGGGCTTGGTGGCTGGACCGACAGTTCGGCTGGCCTAGCATATCGGCTCAGCGCGCAAACGACAATTTCGGGCCGCACCCGGGTGGCGACCCGCTTCGGCCACACCGACTTCCAGATCGAGGGCCGCATCGACCAGGCTTTCTCGCCCACTGTTTCAGCGCATGCGCTGGTGGCTGCGACGCCGGATGCCGATTTCCTCGCGCGCTACTCGATCGGAGCCGGCGCTTCATGGCAGATCCTCGCGCCCGCCAAAGCGTTTGGCCCGTTCTCGCTTAACGTCGATACCCGTTATGACCATTTTGCCAACACCGAGATCACCACCATCTCGCCCTGGGTGCAGGCCTATGTCCTGGATGGCCGGCTCGGGCTTTCGGCACGTTGGGTCCACGCAGCCGACGACATTGGCACGCGCGCCGATGGTTATGTCCTGCGAGTCGATCTTGCAGTTACCCCTAGCGTCAATGTTTTTGGTGGTTTTGGGGATGCCCCCGAGATCTCCGACGGCACGCTGGTGCCTACGCGTACCGTCTTTGGGGGCATCTCCTGGGACGTTTCCGACCCGCTGACGCTGCGCAGTAGCCTCGCCCATGAGCAGCGCCCGACATTCGACCTAACCACATTCGGGCTCGGCCTGACTGCGCGGTTCTGATCATGTTGTACGTCTGGTACCTGTCCATCCTGCTCAGTGCCCTTTCCCTGGTGATCATGCTTCTGCTGATCGGGCGCCGGGTGCTGCACGAGCGCCGGGGGACGGAGGGCGCCGATCAGCGGCGCCTTCTTCTAACGGCGCTGATCGCCTTCACCGAAAATCGCGATCGCGAGGCATTGAAGACAGCGCTGCTTGCGGTGCCGGCAAGGGTGGCGATCGATGCCGGCTTCGAGTTTATCTCGCTGCTGCGCGGCGAGGAGCACGACGAGCTGCTTTCAGCCTTCAACGAATGTGGCCTGCCGACCCTTGTGGGCACCCAGCTTGAAAAAGGCAACGGCGCCGAACGCATCCACGCGGCCGAGATGCTGGCCGCGCTGCGTTCGGAGGACGCGGTGGCAAACCTGCTTTCGGCGCTCGATCGCGACCGGTCGCGCGAGGTCAGGATCGCCGTCGCGATTGCGCTGTGCGATATCGGCGCCCTGCCGCCGCTGGTCATAACGCTACGCAAGATCGGCGTGGCGGGGCAGCGCTCACGGCGCGTGATCGAGCTTTTCAGGCGCTTTCCGTCAAAGCGGTTCGACGAGCTTGAGGATTACGGCAGCCGTGAGGACGCGGTGCCTTTTATCAGGGCGGCGGCAATCGATGCGCTTGCTCGCAACGGCGGCTTCCGGTTTGGTGAGTTCTTTGCTCGCGCGGCTGGCGATCCGTCACCGGAGGTCGCCGCAGCCGCATTGCGGGCACTCGGCCTGACGGGACATGCCAATGCGCCGGCCATCCTGGCCAAGGCGATGGAAAATGGCGGCTGGGATGTGCGTGCCGACGCTGCCGATGCAGCGGGCCGCCTCGGCCTGTTTGAACTCGCCGCGCCGCTCGCTCAGCTGATGGACGACGAGGCATGGACCGTGCGTTATGCCGCCGCTAACGCATTGCGCTCGCTCGGCCAGCAGGGAGAACAGGTGCTGCGCGAGATCGCCGCCAGCGAGGTCTCGCGCCGCCAGCGCACGGCCTCACTGATCCTTGCCGAGGGGCCGGCCGCGTGATGTTCGACTGGAGCCAAGAGATCATCCTGGGTGCCTCCATCCTGTCTTGGTTCATCATTGGGGCAGGGCTGGCGCAGACGGCGGTATACCTCCTGCAACTCATCATTGCCGCCTACGCGCTGTCCAAGCGCCCGCCAGTCGCGCGATCGGCGCTGCTGTGGCACCGTTATGGCGACGTCGCGCCGCCGATCGCGCTGCTGGTGCCCGCCTACAATGAGGAAGTTAACGTAGTCGAGAGCGTGCACTCGATGCTGGCGCTCGAATATCCGAATTTCGAGGTGCTCGTCATCAATGACGGCTCGAAGGATCAGACTCTGCAGCGCCTTATCGAAGGCTTCAAGCTGGTGAAATTCCACCGGCCTTATGAGGACGCCCTGGCGCACAAGCCGATTCGCGGGCTCTATTCCTCGTTGATTACCGAACGGCTGTTCGTGGTCGACAAGGAAAATGGCGGCAAGGCAGATGCCCAGAATGCCGGTATCAACGTCTGCCGCGCGCCGCTGTTTTGCGTGATCGACGGCGATTCCATCCTCGAGCCCGATGCGCTGATGCGTGCCGCGCAGCCCTTCATCGACGATCCAGAGCGCACCATTGCCGTGGGCGGCACGATTCGGATTGCCAACGGCTCCAGGATCGAAGGTGGCAGGGTGCGCGAGGTCCGGCTGCCGCGCCGGCTATTGCCGCTGCTGCAGGTGGTCGAATATTTGCGGGCCTTTCTCATGGCGCGGCTTGCATGGAGCCGCATCAACTCGCTGATGCTGGTGTCCGGCGCCTTTGGTCTGTTTCGCCGCACGGAAGTTGTGGCAGTTGGCGGCTTCACCAGTGGGTCGATGGGTGAAGATTTGGACCTCGTGATCAAGCTGCATCGCCACATGATGGACACCAAGCGAAGATACAGCATCCAGTTCATTCCTGAGCCGGTGTGCTGGACCGAAGCGCCGGAGTCACTTCGCGTTCTGGCAAGGCAGCGTACGCGCTGGCAGCGCGGTGCGCTCGAATGCTTCTTCCGTTACCGCTCCATGCTCTTCAACCCCCGCTATGGGCGCGTTGGCTTCCTCGGGTTTGGCCACATACTGATTGTCGATGTGCTAGGGCCGATATCGGAGGTGCTGGGCTATGTGCTGATCCCGACCTTCTGGCTGCTCGGCATCCTTTCGACCGAATATCTCTTGGCATTCACGTCGCTGGTTTTCACCTACGGGGTTTGCGTGAGCGTGTGTTCGCTGGTCCTCGAAGAGGCCGAGCTTCAACGTTTTCCGCGCGCGCGGGATCTCGCCTTGCTCACGGCCGTGGCTGTGATCGAGAATTTCGGTTACCGCCAGCTCAACAATCTCTGGCGCGTGAAGGGATGGTGGCAATATCTGCGCGCCGACCAAAGCTGGGGCGAGATGACCAGGACCGGCCTGACTGGCCCCAAGAAGTGAGTCCAGCCAGTTGAATCACCGCAGCGTCCGCTCGATTTCAGTTATAAGCGCATCGATCGCGGCATGCACGGCTCCGTCATCCGCCTGCTCGATCAGCGATGTTTCCAGTGCCGATGCCTGCAGGCTGACCTCCGCAAACCCGAAGGTTCCCGCGGCTCCAGCGAGCGAGTGCGCCGTCCCAATCAGCGGGTCGTTGGAGCCCTTCAAAAGGACTGTGTGACGCGCCGCCTTCAACTCCGCTAGTTGAGCGGCGCACCGGGCCAGGAAACGTTGCCGTAGGGGGGCGAAGGGATCTTCCAAAATGGGAGGCGCTCCACGGCCAGGCTTCAGAGGTATTCAAGCAGAAAATTCGGTGGAGTGAAACGAGCTGCTTGGCACGTCAGAGCGGACTAGAGTGGGCCGTGCCCCAACAAACGGCAGCTTCGCGCCGCGTGCCGGACATTCCGAACCGACGTTCGATTTCCTAAAAAGCGGACGTTGCCATGAGATCTCTGGCGTCGATCACCGAATGTCCCCTTGCGACGAGAGCCTGGAATTCGCCCCACATACGGATATGACGGCCTGGGTCCCTGCGAAGTGCCTTCGGTACCTCATTCCCATGACGGAATGCTGCCCGGGTGGCGCCGCCATCTGCATTGCGCCACTCAAGATGAGGGTCAGGAATGAACTCAAACCTGTTCGGCGCAGGCACTAACTGAGGCGTCAGACAGATCCATTGATTTTCAATAATGGCGACCGAGTGGAGGATCAGGTCTTCACCATGAGGCAACCATCCAGTGACCTGCCTGCTTTTGCCATCCGGGTCATTGGCAGCTTGCTCACCGCAATTTCGGTGACAGTCATAAGGCACGAAGCCAGTCGCCAAAAGCTCTTCCGCGGGCGGCCGAGAAACAACTACGCGCGGCAGCGCGCTCACCTCCTCATAGGTGGCCGCCTCTATTTTCGATGGCGGGAAGGCCATAGACTCCACGTTTCGTCGGATCAGATTCGCAAGTTCGATGCTCTCGGCGGTTCCCGCTGCCACAGTAGTTGCTTCCTGTTTCATAAAGGGGACCCAATTCGGCTTCGGGCGACAGACTTGATCGTTCGACGCCCCTACCTGCTGCTGCTAATTCAAGAATGGTACCAGATGTTGATGACCGGAGTTAAAAGCAGTCGTCACACAGTCGCAAAAAAGGCACCTCAGGTTGCTGTTAGTCCGCTTTTGAGCGCAGAACTCAGGATGCGGACTTAGGAATCGATCTTGAAGCCTCTCCAATCCGGCTAACAATCATAGCAGAAAGCCGTAATTGCCGAGCAGAAGCCGAATGTATTCGGGGGCTATTTCATAAACCTGCCTTGAAATGAGCGCGCCGTCAGGATGCGCTTGGATGTGCTCACCGCTTTCGACGTCGTAATAGTTGAGAGCGATTTCTGCGGGCCATGGGAATTCTGGCTCAAACGGTACCTCTGCAAACGGATTGAAATAGACCTGAAACCCATCGAGATGGGTTTCACGATGAAACGATGAGTGCTGAATAAGCACATCTGAACCGCCGATCTGATGCTGGCTCTCTCGTCGTTGCGTGAGGAGGTAGTTCAGCGCGGCGAGCTGAGACCGGTGCGTCCCGACTTGCCAGAGCTCCGAACCGGGCGCAAGCCTGTCCTTGTCGATCACCCTGTAACGGGTCGACCGGATGAGCCTATCAATCTTACTTTCAACGACCGCCTTTCCAAAGGTACCGACCGTAGAAAAGAAAACGGCGCTGATCTCTTTGAACGAATCGTTCGTGAAAATTCCCATCTCAACTCGCGCACCCGAAGGCTTCAGGAGAGAGGTTATCTTGTCTTGCTTTCCTAGGTCTGGCCCTTCGAGCAAAGGCGGCGCCAAGCCAAAAAGGACCATGTTGATGAGTTCGTTGTTTTGGGTGAGTGAGAGGTCGCTATCGAAGGGGGCGATTGCAATGACAAAAGGCCGACTGCGCACGTGGCTCATCGAGGAATACGGGTGCTTCTTTCCATTGCTTCCGCGGTAAAGATCCAGCTTGTCCCTGATCTTCCCAGCAAGTTTCAGTGCACCACGGGTTTTGAAATCTTGCTCGTTGAAGGTCTTCTTCTGCTTCTCGGTCGGAGGCTGGTCAGAGACGACAGCCTCTATGTTGAACTCGTGGTTTCCGGGTCCTCGGACGAAGAAATCCGGCGCTGACTTTGAAAAGTCGACACCGCACCCCAAATCGGTCAGCGCTCTGTTCAGATAGAGTTCCCACATCGAGGAATTGAATGTCGTTTGAAATTCGTTGATGAATTTCTGGCTCTCTCCCCTTCGATCCAGCAGGCCTGTCGCCCAGTTTTGAATGATAGGCTGGACCTTTGCGTAGTGAGGGTCGGCCGAGATGCGACGAAAGTAATTGTGGAGCTTTTCTTCCCGGAATCGCGGTGTAAACAAGTCCAACATTCCTGTCCCGTTCGTGTGTTTCGGTCGCGTATCGCGCTGGTCATGCGCCACTATGGGAGCCTTGCTCTGACGATGTTCCTTCTGCAGCTGGAAAGGCAAGAAACCCCCTCTTGGAATCGCTTAGTGCCTATAGAAGCAAAGGTACACTAAACTGCAATGGTAGGCCCGAAGGACTGCCATTGGATCGGGATGGGGAAGGGCATCCTGCATCTTTGTTCTAAATAGCTCCCCATGTCCGCTAAGGGTCGGCTGAAGAACGGCAGCTTCTCGCAACGTACTACCGAAACCGGACGGTTTGGAAACGGCCCAAAATCTGCCGGTCAGCAATGCGCCCCATTTCCGGATGTCGTGGTTGCGCCAGAGGGCGAACATACAGCCAAAGGCCGCCCGTAGAAACAGCCGCAGATGCACGCTCGCATCGGCACCGACGGATTCCCAGCCACAGTAAACGGGGCGCTCATCCTAGGATGAACTGAACGAGTTGCATGCCGAAGATGAGCAGTGCCATCAGCCCCAGGTGAAGCGAAGGGCCCGGCCCGGGATGCTACTCCGTTTCGGTTTCTTTTCGGCTCAATTCAGCGCTTTGGCCTGTTTTTCAATTTTGGCCATTCGCACTCTTTGCGCCTCTACCTCAGCTTGAACTACCTCGGACTCCTTGATCGCGGTATCACAAGCTGTGCGAACTAGCTTTGCCGTCTTAAGGACGGAGGCCTTCGTGGTTTTTTGCATCTCAAGGACTCTAACGACATTTCCCAAATTCAGGTGTAGGCGGGCGTTTTTGGCATCTTTGACCTTCTTTTGCGCCGCATTCACCAGGCCGACGATTTTATCCAATTGGCTTCGAGCCCGTTCATTTCGGCGAAAGGTCGCCAGAGCCAAGGCCCGCTCAATATTTTGAAGCTTCAGCAGGTCGGGCTCGTAATCGTCGATTGAGAATTGATAGCGGTAGTACCATCGCAGGAGTTCGGGTTTCGCAATGGTGGCGTAGAGCGCTGCTGCATTCGCCTCGTCCACATCGCGTTTGTCGCTCGTCTCGATGATCTTACCGACTTGCTCGTGGCGCAAGACAAGACAGTTGTCGGCAGTTCCGCAGAGGTTGGCGAGTGAAACCCAAAGCAGCCCTGATGTGCCGCCACGGTTGGACATCTGGGTCGTCAACCCCTCAATTGCCGGCTGGAAACCGATCTTGGTCTTGCATTGCACCAGGCTTAGATCATGCAAATAGTCGGCTGTGGCGATGGCGATCTGCCTAGCCTTCCTGTCGTACGTGATACCGGCCCGCATCGTGTTCCACTCCTCCTCCAATTTCTCGAAGGTCTTGGGCTGATCTGTCGAGCCAAAGGGGTTCAAGGATGAGAGGAACGAGTCGACCGAGTCTTTGGTGGTTTCGCGCAGACCCTCGGCTTGACACCGCGCTTCATCTATGGTGTTCCGCAGGGCGGTCTCAACGCCTTCCGTAGCCTTGGCGATGCTGTCGTCGATCAGCGGCTTCGCTTGTTTGATCAATTCCAGAATTTGAATTCTGATTGCCTCGGGCATCGTTGCGATGAGCTCGCGAGTGGGTCCGTCAAGCCCGGCCACTGCCCGAGCCTCAAAGGAAAGCCCCGCCCTAGGTTCAAAGGGAAGAATTGCCGATGTAGCGTGGCAGACTGAACTAAGAAAAGCGACTGACAAGCCAATATTGATCCAAAAAAGCTTGCGCATGATGACGTCCCCCCGACGAGCTTTATCTAATACGAATACACCAAGAGCCCCAAGTTGGACAGGGAAGCGGACGTGATCGAAATCTCTTTCGAGAACAGTATCCGTGAGTGGTCTGCCGATCTGACTCGAGTTCAGTAGCGCAACCGACGATTTGCGACTACTTTTGCCCCGACCAACAATGCGCCGGGATCAAGGGGCAGCACTGCCGGCTGCTGCCTAAGCGGCTTTGCATTGAACGGCTTGATGTACCGACCGGAAGACTAACGAGCAGGTCGCCAGCGTCGGACGGGTTGAAAGGCTTGTCGTGCTCACCCCGGCTGTCTGTTCCTCCAATGGGGTTGCTTCGAATGGCAGTTTGCCGGTTTAAGCAGCACGAACGGACTGTCGCTCCCTGCCAAAGCTGCCGGACCGGAATGCGCCTCATATACGCCACTGAAAACGGTATTGGCTTTTCCGTAAAGCAGACATTTCCCGCGACCAAACCTGGGTCGCGACTTGTGCCGTGATTCGCTTGGTCGCAGCGACTAATCGTGGTGACCGACACTCAGCAGCCGTTGGCTCGCAGTCGGCTCATCAACGTACCGCTCGCCGCACGAAACGATTGTACCGTGCACTATCATTCTCGTCGGGGTGCTGGCCTCCGCCTTTCCATTCATCCGACACAAGCCACTCTTCGAAATAGAAGAGCCACGTCGCTGCCCAGGGCACGAACGTCTGATCGATTCGCATCGTACCGGCCCACTCCTGTGTTCCTGGCAGGATCAGGCAAATGCGCAAGGGGCTATGATAGACATGCGGCAGAGGCCGGCCGTCGGCGAGTTTTAAAAGATCGGGCTCAATGACGAACACGTCGGGGACCTCGCCGCGATCGAAGGTGATGCGCACCAGAAATTCCCGGCTGAGCGGCGTCGGCCTCACCTGATATTCCCAGATCAATCCTGTAGCGCGCAGCCGCCCGGTCCCAGCACAAACGGGGTTTGCACGAAGGAATATGAACTGCTGCGCCGGTGTCAGATCAGGGCGGTGGCCGGGTCGCACGCCTAGTCTCCGAAAAACGTGTTCGGCCGCACCTGCGTTGCGTTCGCTGGCGTCGACAGCGTCAGCCCAACCGTCGGCGCCACATAGAGTTTGCTGCCAGCCCGTGCCTGAGACACCGCCTGCGTCCTTGCGTCCATCACCTTTCCGACAACGGAATCGCCCAGGCTTTTGCCGAGGCTCCTTGCAATGAGATCGACGCCTTCCAGATCCCGCAGCCCCTCGAAGTCGGCCAGCGCCTTCCCGTGCCAGGCATAAAATGCCGTCACCCGTGCCGGCTCCGTATTCCAGCGTTCCGCGAAGTTCTCGCCGATCGTGGTCTCGTTGGCGACAACATAAAGCCGGCGGCCATTCACAAACGGCCGCTCAATGAAGTGCGGCATCATCCGGACGGTTTCGATCAGCACATCCAGTTCGGACTCGAACGGGAAGTTCGTGACACAATATTCGTACGCCTGCGCCGCCAGGGTCGTAATGACAATCGAGATCGGCGCGACTTCCTCGGTCACCTCAAGAAAATGGATGTCGCGGTGACGCTTCAAAAGCTGGACAATACGGCGCAGGATACCTTTGGCGATGCCATGGACGGGGAAAGGCTCGACGCCAGCTGCCCGGTCCTGGGCTGCGAGCGCCTTATTCACGCGCAGCACCGGGCGCAGGCTTGCCCGCCGCTCGAAAAGCGCCTTGTAGCCCTTCGGATTGGTCGGCTTGAATTCACGGAGCTTCTTGTCCGGCACGAGTTCACCGCCGTTTATGCACCCGGCATTGATGATGGTCGGCGAGATATCCAGGTGATATTCGCGAGCGTAATTGAGGCGCCAGCAGCGCTTCTTCTCCTCGAGCATCGAGGCGTTCCGGGCATTCTCCTTGAGCCGGTCGCCGACAATGCGCTTGAGTTCGGCCGGTGGGCGATCGGCGGTGAACCGCAACACCTTGCAGATCAGATCGACATCGAAATCCTCGCGAGCGATCGGGCGGACCGTCGTACCAAGACCGGTCGACCCGTGCGCATACACTTCGATCAGCTGGAGAAGCGGATTGTCCGATGCTGACAGCCATTCGGCAACAGCCTCATAGCTGGTCCGTGCCGCCTCGAACTGGGCGGCCGTCAATTCGAGCGTCTGACAAATTTCGTCAAGGAGCGAATAAATCTCCGCCTTGCGCAGCGGATAATATGCTGTAGACGACGCGAGGTGCATCTGGTTCATGGCGCGGTACCTTTCAGCTTGTAGAGGGGTTCGAAGGGTTCTGCCGGCTCCAAGAAAAACACGGGTTCAAGCCGCGAACGTTCCTTGCGTGCCGATGAGGCGCCCAGCCCCTTCAGCTGTGTGATCTTCCGGGTGTCGTCGAGCTTGAAGAAGCCCTTCGGCACATCCGGGCAGCAGCGAAAAATGGCCTCTCGCTCGTACTGATGCCCGGTAATCAGCTTGGCCATGCCAAGCGCGCCGTGCGACTGCCCGTCCATGAACAGCCGCGTGACGTCGAACGCGAGCCCACTCAAACCCGGCGCCTCGCCGAGCATGTAGACCTCGTTCACACAGCCGAGGCTCAATACGCGCAGGCTGCTCGCCGACCAGCCAAGCAATGTCGTCGCCTCCACCACCGCGAGCGCGATCGGGTTATTCGCCCAAACGCCACCATCGAGCAGACCGACATCATCAGCTGTGCGATGGCGCCGGTAATAGGTAGGCGCGGCGGCCGTCGCCATGGCTGCATCCACGGCCTGCCGCTTGAAATCTGTCTTGAGACGCGGGTGGTGCGCAGTCTTATAGATGTAGACGCCGCGATGATCGGCATCCCACGCCGGAACAAGCAGCCGTCTCTTGGCATCGCCGATCCGCCGGTCGCCGAGAACGGTGACCAATTCCTTCCGCAGCAGTTCGGCCTTGTGCTTAGGCGCGACGACATGCTTCAGTCGCCGCCACAGACCGCCCGCAAGGTTCTCCAGCATCCCGCCGGACTGACCGAAAATATGCGGACCGCGCCGGGCGTAGAGGTCGAGCAGCTCCCGTGCAGGGATGCCCATCGCAAGTCCTATGGCGAGGATGCCGCCCGTCGACGTGCCGGCAATCAGGTCGAAATATTCGCCGATCGGGTGATCGAGGTCTTCCTCCAGTGCCGCAAGAAACGACGCCGGCTGCGTCCCCATGATTCCGCCGCCGTCAATCGAGAGAATCCGACGGATCGGCGGGATTTCGGCGGGAGTGCCAGCCAGCGTCATGCGCTCACCCTTCCGGCGGGGACGGGTCGTTCCCGTACGAGTTCTTATCCCGAATCCGTCCGTCCGGGCGATGGATGACAACCTCGCTGCGCTGGTTGATCGCGATCTCGCGCGCCGCGCGCTCGGCATCGGCCTGCGTCTGATGGATCGAGGTCACCTTTCCGTTTCCTGCGCCGCGCACGGCCCAATCGTCGCCGTGCGGAACGACATGCTGGTTTTTACCTGTCATGATCTGCTCCTGATTCTTGACCATTCGTGCGTATCGTCATACAGTCGTTGACGTTCTGTCATAGGCAGGCGCCAAAAAAAGGCCCCTCGGGGGCTGACGATTTAACAAAGGATACTATACGCTTTCGTCATGACCCAGTCAAGCATGCCCACCAGCTTCGCCGACCGTCTCCGCGAGGTTCGAGACAACCGGAAAATGAGCCAATCCGAACTGGCACGGGAAGCTGGAATGCAACCCAGTGCCATTGCCCACTTCGAGGCCGGGCGACGCAAACCATCTTTCGATAATGTGCGCGCACTCGCCAAAGCGCTCCATATATCGGCTGACTACCTGCTCGGTACAACGACTGCGACCACCGCTTTCCGCGACGAACAAAAGCTCAGCACAAGGGATCGAGACTTTATCCAGAATCTAATCGACACCATGATCAAGGACAAAAAGTAGGGCGCCTATGGCCGGCTTTCAGCTCAGGATGGCTACCCAGCGTGGCGAGAAGATCGCGGAGGAATCCGGGTATACGCAGTTTCCGGTCAAGCCCCACGACATCGCCAAGGCAAGAGACATCGCCCTGGTCGCCAAGCCGTCCGATGTCAAAGGTGTCTCGGGCGCGATTATCTTTGCCGGCGGTAACGCCACGATCATCTACTCGACTGAATACGATAACGAGGGTTTCGAGAACTTCTCCATCTGCCATGAGCTGGGGCACTGGTTTTTACCGGGTCACCCTGAGGAAATCATGGGTGCCGGCGGCACGCACTTCTCGCGCGCCAACTTCACGCAGAATGCGTCGATTGAACTTGAGGCGGATCATTTTGCAAGCGGGCTGCTTTTGCCCTCGAAGCTGACGCGGCGCTTCTTGTCGGATAACCAGATCGGTCTCGACGGCATCCTCAGGCTCGCCGAAGAAGCCCACTGCTCGGTTACCGCCGCCGCAATCCGCGCTGCGGAATGCGGCGCCTATCCCATGGCTATCATCGTCAGCAAAGGCGACCAGATCGCCTATGCCTTCACATCCGATACCTTCAAGAATCTCGGCAAGCTTGCTTTTTTGCGCAAGGGTGCTCCGCTCCCGATAAGCGCGACACGCCGCTTCAATTCTGATCCCAACAACGTCCTCCGCGCCGAGCGTACGGTCGACGAAACTGACCTCGCCACCTGGTTCGATGAGTCCGGCAGTGTTGTCCTTGACGAAGAGATCATCGGTCTTGGCAGCTATGGCTACACGCTGACGGTGCTGACCGGCGAGCATCTTCTAGAAGATCCGCTTGAAGAAGAAGACGAGGAAGCCGAGCTGGAAAAAAGCTGGACGCCCCGTTTCGCGTACAACCGCTGAATCGCGAATCTGACCTTAACTCGCGATTTTCGTCGAAACGAAGGCTCTTGCGCGGGACGGGTGAAAGTTGGAGGGATAGCTCGTGAGGCGAGGGTCGGCGTCTGCCAATTTTCTCGCCAGTCAAACGTGCGTCAGAAGACATTCGCGACTGAAGCCGCAAAGCTGCGGGTCATGTGAGAGTGATATACCGTTGCCACAGCCAGAAAAGCGCCCTGGACCCAACGAGCCTTGTTGGTGTGGGAGTCGTCGCAAGTATAAGCAATGCCACCGGCCCATCGACGATGTCCCGCCAGAGCGGAAGTACGCAGAATCGCAGCGAGTGTACGCGTCAAACTGGCGGGTCACTTCTGAGTTACAGTATAAGCGTGGAGACTACCGCTGGATGGCTCAGCAATTAAAGTCATACAACGTTCATCGCGTTCTGGACGTTGGATGCGGTAGCGGCCACGGAGTTCTCTCGATGATCGAGGAACTCGGCTCAGATCTGCGTGTCGTGGCGATCGACGAGAACCCGTATTGTCTTACGACCGCGCGCGAAACGCTCCGAGCCGCAAAGGTCGGAGATGCCGAAGTGATGCGACGGGTAAATACCGTCGCGAACCACAACGGGTTCCATTCGGCTGCTGAGCCGTTCAAAGAGCCGCTGCCTAAGCCAATCGCGCTCGTTGAGGCCGACATCTGCTCAGATTCGTACCTACGCTCCGCCCTGAACCAAGACGGTCCATTCGACGCGGTTACCGTATGGCTGAGCGGAGTTCATATGTATCGCCAGTTCAACGAGATCGTTGTTGGCGCTGGTGTGAACAGCGACACAATGCATCGACTCTTTGTCCAAAATTCAGTCTACGAGTTGGCCGATCAGGTTCTCAGGCTGGGCGGGGTGCTGCAAGTCGTTGATCGCGGCGAGACTCCTGCAACCGCTCTGCTGCAGTCGGACATTCTCAGATCACATCGCGAACAGGCCGGCCCGACCACCCTCGACGTGCGCACCTTGGCACACGCTCCGTGGACGCCACCCGAAACTAGGCGAGTTCCAATGGTGTTAACGCCGGGCACCACCGGACGTCTTCCCGGGAAGGATACGGCCATGTTTTCGGTCATCTCGGTCAAGACTTGAGGTTTGCCGTCGATTTTGAGAAGCGAAAGGCATATCCGACTCAGAAGCCGCTGCTCAGAAATTTGCGCTGGAAAATCGCTCTTCGTCGAGCGACGGCTAACGTGCGTTACAGGTGCTCAGCTTGGATAGCCCTCCTTGGATTGAGGCATGCGTGGGTCAATTATGGAAAAGTCGACATCAAAAATAGGGCTCTGGACGGCCTGCATCGATGGTAGTTTCAAAGATGGGTAGCTTCGACGACCTACCCGGGCGCGGCAGCAATCACGCGATCGAGGAGAAGGCGGAAGCCGCCTTTAAGGCGCTGCTATCGAAAAGCGAGCACTTCATCCTGCAGCAAGCCGACCGCAAGGACTATGGTACCGATTGCCAGATCGAGGTTCTGAACCGGGGCAACCCGTCCAATGTCCGTCTTTATGTCCAACTCAAGGGCAGTGAACGCGCGCTTAACGCCGATGGGTCGCTCAGCATCTCGGTCCAGCGCACCAATCTCAACTATCTGATTGCCCAAGGCTACAGTCTGTTCGTCGCTTATCACGTTCCGACGGACACCTTGCGGGTGGCTTCGGTGGAGGGTGTGCTTAGTCAATATGACCATCAGCGAATCAACTGGACCGAGCAAGAAACGCTGACAGTCAGGTTCAGCGAGGCGCTGACGCTCGACCGGCTCAAAGCGCTGGCCGGTCTTGCAAGCTCCGACGCGCGTGCATCGCGTGACCGCCGCATCGCACAAGTGACGGCCGCAGCCGGAGATCTGCCCGCCTTGTTGAGGAGGGGCGAGCCCGCGATTCATGTGCCTGATGATCAGGCGCTAGCCTTAGGCAAACTGGAACAACTGTATCACAGCGGAGCAGACTCGGCGATTAGCGAGGCCTTCGATCAGTTCGCCGCGATCCTTGACGTGGATAGTGACGCGATGGGGTTCTGCTACATGGCAGAGATCAACGTCGGCATGGCTGGGCGTAGTCGTTACCCCGAGCGGATCAAAGCGGGCATCGCGCACTTTGAACAACAGATCGGAAGCGGGCGCTTCCAAGCAGGTAGCCTTCATTATACGATCGGCAATGCGCATTCCGCCCTTGGCGACGAAGTTGAGGCAAAGGGGTCCTATCAGGCGGCGGTGGCCGACACTGCCTACATGGCGGACTCTATGTTGGCCGCGCAGTGCCTCAAGAATCTAGGCACAAGTTTCGAGCGGCTCGGCGACGAGGATATAGGTGCCGAACTCTATCGAGGCGCCCTGGCAATGAATCCGCAACTGCGAATCTCGCGTTGGGTCGATACTTTCATCGAAAGGGTCTCTTCGAAGAGGCGCTGACCCACTATGACGCGGTCGTCTTTACTGAGCGCGAACTCGGCAAAAACGCGACGGTCACTGGCTGGCGGTTGAACGCTTTGTTCAACCTTGGCGAGATCAGAGCGGCGTTTCGCGCAATCAATCAGCTTTTGGCTGACGCCGATCGCGAGACTTGGATCTGGCCTTGGTGCGCTCGGCAGGTCGCCGCCTTTGGCCGGACTTCGGTTGAGGCGGCGCGCGGCGCGCTTGGCTTTTGGCAGCGATACGTACAGGCGCATCGCGAGGTTGAGTCTGCGCGAGTCAACCTACTCCTAACGCAATTCTACCTGCGGCAGGAAGGCGCGGATATCGGCAAAGACTACGCCGCCTTCCGGGTGGAGTTCGACGATAATGTTGCCTACGTTGAGCCAGAACAGGCGGCCTTGGTCTGGGACAGGCTCGGTCACTGGGCGCAAGACGAGGACAATTGGACAGAGGCCGAACGATGCTTCCGAATAGCCTATGAGACCGACGGCGGCCACTATGGCTATTGCCTCGGCGCCGCCCTCAATTTCCTCGGACGATATGAGGAGGCCTTGCCCTTAGTATTGGCGCAGGCCCAGGGCATCCAGCCCGACGCGATGAGCTGGTTTCAGGTGGCGGTGGCCAATGAACATCTCGGCCGAACGAAAGCGGCTGTTGACGCGTATCGCTTGGCACTCGTCCTTAACCCAGACTATTCCCTGGCGATGTTCAACATGGCTGGGACTTTGTGGAACAGTGGTGACCGTGAACACGCCGCAATTGTCTTCCTAACGGCGGCTCGCCAGTTTCCCGACCACGACCTGACGGCACAGCTTCGTGGCGACTTCCCCGAACTGTTCTAGAGATTGCATAAGAAAACCGGTGCGTCAGCGTGGCGGGTATATCGCTTGTGTATCGGAAACATGCCGGCCCACTAGCCGCCCAATTTCGGGCCAAACACGACTTCAGGATTGACCCGCAAAGGGCGCTCTTGGCGTTTATCGGACCCTGCTGATGGCGATCATGGCGCGCGTTCAATTAGCCATAATGTTAGCATAGCACGCCCACCAGATTCTGAGGGGACTCCTTCTGCCTGGCCGGCAGCAATGCGCCTGACTCCGGCCGTTCGTGGCGAAACTGCGATCTCCTGAAAGCTGACGGTCCGATAAAGTAGTGGATCGTTTGACGGTAGAGTTCTCTGTTCATGAGATTGCTGGCATACGAGTATCCCTCAAGATTTCATAGGATCCGACATATTGACCGCAAAAGCTCACTACGCATCACTGATCGAATCTATCTTCGGCCCGGGCACTGCAAACTTCGATACGTCGGACCCCGCCTCGAACAACGTCATAGGCGCGCTGGCCCATCAGCAGTTCCAGAACTTTCGGGACAATTTCGCGGCAAGGCTGCATCGACTCCATGCGGCAGTGCAGACCAATCCCAGCCTGAGTGTCGAAATCCTGTCTGCGGTAAACCGGATCGCGACGAGTGAATGGGACGGCGCCTATGCCGAGTTGAGTGCGCTCGACTACTTTCTGGCGGCACAAGCTACCGGATTAGGAAATGTCGAACTCGACCGCACCATCCCCGCGGCGGAGACGCTGGCATCGGATATGGGGATGCAGAACGCAAACCACGATCTAGCTTTCAACAAGCTCGGAGTGTCGATGGACACCAAGCTGCTGTCCGACAAGATAGGGGACATCCTTGAGGGGATTTTCAAAGAATTCAAATCGAGTAAGGGGATCGCCCGCCTAGTGATCATCCCGTCGTATGAGATGGGCAGCGATTTCACCGAGTACGCCATCAATCGCAAGAAACTGCTCGCCGAATTGACCGCTGGCGTGGACATCACCGTTCGACCAAAAGTCTTCTACAGCAAGGTCATTCCTGGGCTGAGCTATACGTTCGCGTGGAACGCCGGAGTCCATTTTGGGGAGAGCACATATTCGCCCATCAACCACGCCAAGTCGCATCATCCACTGTTGTTTGGCCATGCCAAGAAATTTTCACGGGTGGAGCCGACCATCATCACGTTCGTGGTTTTCCCTTGGTCGGGCGAGAAAGCACTTAGCTTACCCGGCCGCGAGCCAGAGTTTTTCTTCAGGAGATTTGCCGACCATTTTTTCAACGACTATGTCGGCTCACCCGATCTCGCATCGAAGTACAATCCGAAATTCAAGACCTCAATTTCGGCCGGCGACGCAACCACGCACCTGTCTGGCATTATCTTTCTCCGGGACAATCTGATCTTGTCCACTGTCCCCGCGCAGATCAATATCGAAGCCACTTTCGCGTGGAATCCCAACGCTCTTCACCCCTTGGCGGGACATCCTTTCGATACCGCGTTGAGAGCACAGGGAGCCCGCGATCTCAATCAAGAACCTGTACAATCGCCGAACTCTGGCGCTGCAGATCGAGGCCGTTCCTGACGAGCCTAAATTCCCCCTGGCGCGGGGTGAGGTAGCAATGGCCGGGATGATTATTCTTCCATGCGCGCCGAATAACCCGTTAATCTTCGTCGTCTGGAAAGCTGTTCCACGACAGAAAGAATTCTTGCTCACTAACGGATACCAGGGGGCCAGTGACCTCGAGCTGATGTTCTGCCAATAGGGGGGCCGGGATTTCATTGGCAAGGATGCGGACCTGTATGGAATACACTCCTGGTCCTGACGGCAAGATGGCGATGTCATCCTCGGCTCTCACCGTCTGGCCCGGGCGTATCGTGCCGAGCGCGACGTGAGCCACCGGCATTTTCCCCCTGTCGTCGATCGTCACCGTTTGACCCGCGTGCTCCAGGTGAGCATTGGCTAATGGGAAATACGTGCTGCTTGGTACGTCCGGCATCTCGTCAGCTCGACGCATGGACGCCGTCTCTCCCTCCGGGCACCGGACGACGACCTCGAGATGCGCATCACCAAGCGAAAATTCCGACTGGTTCGTCAGCAGCAACCTGGCCTGGAAAACCCTGTTCCAACTCGAGTGGTATACGGCCCCCTCCCTGTAGTAGTCCGCGTTGACCAGGAAAGTGGTGGTCAAAAACACGTTTCGGTCGCGTTCCAGGCTTGGGAGACGTGCAGGAAAATTAATGAACCGGCGCTCGAACGCGTTGGGAAGCGGGTCGTTGTCTGGAGTTTGAAAGTCCAGCACGGTCTTCACCACGCCTCTGGTGGTGCCCATCCTCGCAATTTCGTCTGGGGAAGCGATGCCGGTGGAACTGCCCCTGCGCACATACACCGTGTCTCTGGTAAGCTTCCCGTAGTCTGTGGTCAGGTAGAACGGCCTACGCTGCTTTGGGATTGAAATGACAGCTATATGCCGGTCACCAAGCAAGCCTTCTTCGTAGCGGAACTCGAGCTTTGCGTTCAATTTCGAATTGACGAACTGCTGCACGCGGGAGTCATCGATCGCTCCACCGGGAGTCAAACCGGTGACTTCGGCAGGATGCGGCGCGTTTTCCTTGAACCCCAGAAGGATGTAAGCCGGGCCCTCCCTATAGGCATTGGCAAAGGCCAGTATGTCCTTGAGCATCGCCGACTTGTCGTCATCGCTTGCCTGGGTAAACCGGTACCGCTCGGACTTGTAGTCCAGGTCGGAGCCTTCTCCCTTGAAACGTAGTCCTCAAGCAATGCTTCCGGTAGCATCGGCTTCCCTTTTTAGCCCTTAGGATCGCCTTAGCATAACAGCCGCGTTGTCATGGCCTATTGATTTCAGGCACTGCGAAGCCCTGGCAGAAGCGCGCGGAAAGAGGGGCGCAAAAGTTTTTTAGCATGCAAATGATTGAAATCTAGGAGGTATTGGAGTGGTAGAGCTGAGCCGCACGTGCACCTTAATACTCACTAGGTCAAGAAATTAGTTCCAGCGGGAACTTTGGTGCCAACTGCACTACAAACGTCTTCCGGGCGACAGCTTTCTGCCGGGAGCTTCCAAAACCTGCCGGTCCGCCACCGGGCAAACGGTGCCCGTCGGCTACGCGTCCTCATTCCGGCCGCTCAGGCAGCCGCGACAAGTTCCCAAAAGCTGCCGATCGAATTGGCTATGCCGAACGGCCAAAACGGGGTGGTTTGGGGATGGGCAGCTTTCGACAAGCAACACGGCTTAGCAGATGCCCACCGCGTTCATGTCTGCGCTGCGTTTGGCCATCGGCTGATCAGTGTGGCCATTGGCCCAGACTGCAACGCGGTCGATCAGACCTACTTCGGTTTGACTTTGAGGGTGAAGTTGATCGCCGTACAGTCGCAACGCAAGGCATCCGGTGCGGTTCTCGGCGTCACGTAGAGCCACGTCCCGCAGTCCGAACATCGCAGGGTTCCGAGCAGGTCTTTGAACGCCGAAACGACGGGGAGGAAGTCCTTCTTCCCGAAGTTCGCCCACGCATTGAAATGCACGGCAGGGTTCACCGCCCATTGCTCGACGTTGCTTGCCTGACTCGCCTGAGCAAGAGCTGCCTTTCGTTCTCCGACAGAAGCTTTGGCGGCCTCGTTCGCCCATGACTGGGCAGCATCGGCAGCCTTGCCGTACAGCTCCTTGCTGCGCGTCAGCACGGCTGGCATCAGTTCGCCCAACTCAAACTTTCCGTCCGCGTGGAACACGGTACGTGCACCCAGGTCGTCGGCCAGCACCCATGCCACATACTCCAGGTAACGTCTCAACGCTGCCGCAGCAACGTCCGCCCTGCCTTTCGCGAGCGCGGCCTCGATTTCCTCCCAGACATCCGTGCTGCTCTCGGCGAGCGGTCCCGTGTCGACGCTCCAGCCATACAGGACGAGCGAAGTCTTGGCGCTGACCAAGCCATCCGATCGCATCTGCTGCGCCCACAGCCGGTCGTGCGTCGTGATGACGAACTGGGTGTCGGGGAAGTGGGTCTTGAGCAATTTGCAGAACTGGCGACGGTGATCCGAGTCGACCGACATGACCACGTCGTCCAACAAGGCGACGGTGAAGTCCTTGCCGAACAGCCGCTTCATCAACGCGAGGTACATGCACACACCCATGCCGTCCTGGTGGCCCTCACTGTGGTAGGCGCCCGGCGGATAGAGCCCGCGATCGTAGAAATTTACGTTCAGATCGACGCGGCTCTCGCTTGGCTTAAGCTCGGCGGTAAAATTAGCCTCATCGCCTTCGTTCAGCATTCGGTAGAAGCTGCTGAAGTCGGCCTGGATGTCGGCGTACAGCGCGTTTAGCTCGTCCTCCATCGCGGTGCAGTATTCTTCGTAGGCGATCTTGGCCACCACGCTGGCACGCTTGGCGGCGGCCTCAGCGCGCATGCTCGCCCGGTAGTCCTCCAGACGCAATTGGGCAGTCGTCAGGAAGGTCTGAGCCTCGACTGCAGCGGTCTGGTCAGGCTTGGCCTCGATCGTCCGGCGCAGTGACGCGAGACGATCGACGACATTGGATGGAACACTATGCCACTCTTCGGTCAAACTTGCCTTCAGTCCGATCAAGCCGTCAAAGTTACCTAGGTCGGATTTCAGGCTGCCGAGTTCCTTGCCCCAGTTGTTGATCGCTTCCAGGGCTGCAATGTCGTCCTCGCCCTTGGCAAGGCGATGGGCCTGTCGCAGAAGTGCCAAGAGTGCCTCTACTTGGCTCCCAACGGCAGCGCCGTGGCGCAAAAGGGTGTGCTGCAGCGCGCCAGCATCGTCCGACTTCGTGAACTTGGCCCGCAGATGCCCTAGGAGGTGTTCTTCATCGGGCCACGGATGGTCGCAGAGCGGGCACTCAGGGCCATCAACCAACGACAGGCCCTTCTCAATGAGGACTCGCCGCTGGAGCGACGACAATAGAGATGGATCTCGCTCGAGGCGCTCGATACCCGAGAGAATGGCGGTGCTATCGCCAACTACCAGATCCGAGACGCCGATGCTTGCCTCCTGCAGCGCGTCTAGGTCGCGCAATGCGGAGGACTTGTTGAAGGCCATGACCTTGTCGGGGTCGGCGATGCCATCGTCCACCTTGGTCTCGGGCGTGAGGTCGACAATAGAAGGGAGCCCCAGCACGGTACGGCGTTGGTTGACCGACTGGAGCAGTTCCGCGATAGCATTGTTCTCGCTGCCGAGGTGACGCTGCAGGATCGACCGACTGGACGCGACCTGACCACTTGCCGACTTGAGAGCATTCGCAAGCTTGTTCTGAGCGCTGTTGAGCGCGGCCCGCGTCTGCCCGATTTCCTCGAGCTTCAAGATCGTCTGGATCTCCTCTGAGCGCTTGCTCGGCTCGACGAGGATGAAGCGAAGGATGTCGCGCCTGGCCAACGTGATCTCAGGGTGTTCGGCGAGCTCGTCGAACACGGCCCTGATCTCGGGCTCGTCGGGAACGATCTTGGGTTTGTGTGGAGCGGACACCTTCCTGGTGACGGTGGCGCGCTTGTTCAACGAGGGGATGAAGACCTTGAGCTCGACGAAGGCTGCGTCCGGGAAGCGCACCATGTCGACGTGGGGTCCATGCTCGGAAATGCTCAAGCCCCTCGTTCCCCTTCCCGCCAGTCGCCCTATCTCGCCCGTTAGTCCGAACTCTATTGCATCGATAACCCCGCTCTTCCCGGACCCGTTCGGGCCGGAGATCGCATAGGTGGATCGGTCCAGATTCACGTCAAGGCGACGGATGCCTCGAACTTCTTCGATATGAGCGGCCTCGACCTTGATCATTTGATTTCGCCACCCGGCGGTGCGGTGAAGACCCGGATGAACTCGTCCGCCTTCGACTTCTTGCCACGGCTTAGAAGCTGCTGCAGTTCCGCGACTTTATCCGCATCGACTTCATCGCGCTGAGCGAGCGCGGCCAGAAATTTGTGAGCGATCTGCTGTTGAAGGCTTGCCATTTCGAAACCAGTTTTATTTCTCAGCGCAAGTTGTATCCTGCCGCGCGGGAGCTACCAACCAAGTATTTACGTCAGCTAAGGCAGGCACATCATCTGGATTTGGCTCTGGGTCGCGTGGGCCCGCAACAGTGCGTGGCGCTTTGGGTCAGCGGCCGGCAAGCCGAAATCCGCACTGCCCAGTGTTAGTCTTACCGGCGTTTGGACAGCGAGTCGTGAGGAGCCGGAATGAAGCTGAAGCGACTAGAGAAGATGCGAGTCGGTGGAACGCGCACCAAGATGCAACTGAGCTTACCCATGCCCAAGACGCCGGACGGGCGCTTCTATCGCTATTCCCCCAACGCCGACGCCCATCCCAGACATTTCGTGATGGGAGATCCTGTGCCTGAATTCGTTCCTGACCCGTCCAGGCAGGCGCGAATGAGATATGTCCCTGGCACGCCCGGGACTGTGTGTCCCTACAGCGGGATACGCGCCGACGATGCGGAATTCATGCACCCCGATGACCGCAAAGCCGCCCTCAAGGTGGTCGAGCACGCCGCGCTCCAAGACATGCAAGACGCGTTTTCCGACATACTGGCCGGCGTCGCCAAGGGCAGCAAGTCGCTCACCTACAAGCCGGGGCCTAGGCGAAATCGCCCACGCCCCAGGTTCGGGCGACGCGATCTTATGCGCTTGCTCGTCTGCGATTGCTGCGGGCGCGACTACGGCGTCTTCGCCATCGCGCTCTTCTGCCCGGACTGCGGGGCGCCGAACCTGGCGCTGCATTTTTCCCGAGAGGTGGAACTCGTCGATCAGCAGGTCGAGCTTGCAGAGGCCTCGGGACAGGATCGACAGGAACTAGCGTACCGACTTCTCGGGAACGCTCATGAGGACGTACTCACGGCATTCGAGGCCACCATGAAGGTCGCCTATGCCTACATGATCCAGAGCCGACCCGCAGGCTCCGCGGCGGTTAAACCGGTAGGCAACGACTTCCAGAACATCGAGCGAGGTCGAAAGCGCTTCGAGGAATTCTCGTTCGATCCGTTCGCGGAACTCGATGCCGCCGAGTTGTCCACGCTATCGCTCAACATCCAGAAGCGCCACCTCATCGGGCACAATCTGGGGGTGGTGGATGCGAAGTTCGCCGAGCAGGCGCAGGAGGCGAAGCTGGGCGAGACGGTAGGCCTGGTGGCGACGGACATCCGGACCTACGCCGCAACATGCCGTCGGGTCGTCGGCCGCCTCGACGACTTTTTGGCCGCCCAGGCGCTCTCGCCTGCGTCCGAGCAGACCCAGATCGTCCCGGCAACCGCTCCCGCAATCGCGATTGGCGATCTCACTCTCGAAGGCAGCGCCGTCGGAAAATGGATCTGTGCCAATTCCACGACGGGCCTGCCGGAGCTTGTGGACGAGCAGGCGTTGATCAAGGCATTCTCATCCATGTCGGAGGACCAATTGGCAGAGGCCGTGGCCGACCTCGCCGAGGATGGCTATGTCACGCTGACCCACCTGATCTCGGCACGGCTTCCGCGGGTGTATGTCGCGGAAGATCTGTTCCTCACATTCGATCAACATTGCCTTGGGCACGACCCTGCCGCCGATGCGCTCGCATTGATCCCGTTGGTCCTGTCGAAGCAGAGCGTGTCCTTGCCCGACCTTCACTCGGAGAGCGGACTCGCCCTTCGGAGGTTCAATCCAGCGATCGGACTACTAATCGCCGAAGTAGGTGAAGGGCGAGTGTCACGCTCTTGGCTCGAAGGGTATCAGACACCATCGTTCCTCCTCGCCGACGAGGATCGTGTTGCCATCAAGCGGCTGAGACGCCGCTTGGCGGAATAAAAGACGGCATTTTCTGGCAGATGCAGCCATGGCCGAAAAGGCCGTTGCGCGGCTGTCTTTTCTTTGTTTCCTACCATAAGTTGTCAGTCCGCGGCAGGCCGCTACGAGTGGCCCATGCACTCGCACTGCAATGGCTGCTTCCAATAGATCGGCGCCAAAAGCCGCCATTCCGCATACGGCCCAAAAGCCGCCAGTCTGCAACGCGCCTCTTCTAAGCCACTCGCGAGCGCACTCCTCAAAACAAGCCATTCGTTCATCCGACCTAGCACAAGGATACCTAGCCAGATGGAACTCCCTGCGCAGTGCACCAGAGGTACAGCGCGACGCTGGGTTTCTCTTCCCGTTGCATTGCGTCTTCGGCAAGCATTTGTGACGGCGGTGATGACAAACCGCCTCAATTGATGGCCAGTATCATTGTGCGACGCCCAGCCGTTGTGATGCGGGGCAACGTTCGCAACGTGGAACAATCCGACAGCCGGCGAGTTTCTAAGATGAAGGGCGATCTGTTTCGGAGGAAGACAGGATGAAACGCGTCCTTGCCCAAAATGGGGTGCGACTGATGTTGGGGGGCGTGGCCGCCTTTCTGCTCACCGTCGCCGAGATTCCCAACCCGATTACCCCGTTGTCGCTTGTGGCCAACGCGAGGGCTGCCACCCAGGTTTCGATCAGCATATTCTACGAAGAATTGTCTTCCCATGGTGATTGGGTTTCGTACCACGGCGCGTCCGTTTTCGTGCCAGTTGATGTACCTGACGATTGGCGTCCATATACCGTTGGACACTGGGCCTATACCGAGCAGTATGGCTGGCTGTGGGTATCCGACGAACCATTCGGCTGGGCGACCTACCATTACGGCCGGTGGGGCTATGCCGACGACATCGGCTGGTACTGGGTTCCGGGCACCCGTTGGGCGCCAGCATGGGTGAGTTGGCGTCGTGACAGGGAGCACATGATTTGGGCTCCGCTGCCGCCGCGCCGCGATCCGGATTTGATTTCAATTGAGGTGACTTTCGACACGACGCCTGATTATTACTGGGTTGTGGTCCCCACCCGCGAATTCCTTGCTGCCGACATTTCTACCGTCGTTGTCCGTGATGAGCCGGAGTTTGTGCGCATCGTGGAGGCGGCCGAGCCGGCCGGCGAAGTGACGTTCCAGAACAACGTGGTTATCAACAAAATCATTGATGTCGATGTGATCGAAAAAGAGACGAGCCAGAAGGTGACTACCGTCAAGGTCAGCAAGACCGACGCGCTAGAGCAGTCCGGCAAACTGGAAAACAATACGGTCGCTGTCTTTGAGGGGGAGGTGAAAGCCGACACCAAGGCCAAACCCGCCAAGCTCAAAGACATCGACGAGGTGAAGCAGGTTCAGGCTGGCCGGAAATCCAAGCCGACCGAAGGCGCTTCAACGACCGAGCAGGCTAAGCCCGAAGAAACGACTAAGCCTGAGGAGCCGAAGGTCAGTGAGCAGCCCGCCGCCGAGCAGCAGCAGGCCGAGCCGGAGCAAGCGGCCAAGCCTCAGAAGCCGAAGGCCAAGGAGCAACCCGCGGCCGAGCAGCAGCAGGCCGAGCCGGAACAGGCGGCCAAGCCTCAGAAGCCGAAGGCCAAGGAGCAGCCCGCGGCCGAGCAGCAGCAGGCCGAGCCGGAACAGGCGGCCAAGCCTCAGAAGCCGAAGGCCAAGGAGCAGCCCGCCGCCGAGCAGCAGCAGGCCGAGCCGGAGCAAGCGGCCAAGCCTCAGAAGCCGAAGGCCAAGGAGCAGCCCGCAGCCAAGCAGCAGCAAGCCGAGCCCGAGCAGGCGGCAAAGCCTCAGAAGCCTAAGGCCAAGGAGCAGCCCGCGGCCGAGCAGCAGCAGGCCGAGCCGGAACAGGCGGCCAAGCCTCAGAAGCCTAAGGCCAAGGAGCAGCCCGCGGCCGAGCAGCATCAGGCCGAGCCGGAACAGGCGGCCAAGCCTCAGAAGCCGAAGGCCAAGGAGCAGCCCGCCGCCGAGCAGCAGCAGGCCGAGCCGGAGCAAGCGGCCAAGCCTCAGAAGCCGAAGGCCAAGGAGCAGCCCGCGGCCAAGCAGCAGCAAGCCGAGCCCGAGCAAGCGGCCAAGCCTCAGAAGCCGAAGGCCAAGGAGCAGCCCGCCGCCGAGCAGCAGCAAGCCGAGCCCGAGCAGGCGGCCAAGCCCAAGCCACAGAAGCAAAAAAACAAGGCGTGCGATCCGCAGAGTGACGCGAACTGCTAGCTGTGCGCGGCACCGCAATTATTCCATCGCGGTGCCGCTGAACGGGAATGCGCGGCAAGCTGCGAACCCTCGCCACTTTCCTTCGCTGCCGCCTGCTCTGCTCTAGACCGGCTGGAAGCGCAGAACCCCGTCAACGAACACAGGGTGGACATGCAACCTGAAGAGGGTGAGACATCACCTCGCCCGAGACTATTTCGAAAGGCCTGACATCTGCCGAGACAAACCTAGGATGGGTACAGAGGTCGTTATCCAGAAACCACCATGAGCAGCCGCGGTGCCGACTTTATATACAAATGGATTTCCGAACATATGCCGGAAGGACCAACCGACGACCCGGGCCGGCTTGTGACCGATATGGCAGACCAGGCCCTGCGGGCCGCCGCCGTCGAAGGCATCCCAATTCAGGAGATCGATGAAGAGATCGGTAGCGTTTATGAAGCGATCATCCACGCCGTTGAACATCGCGACGGCGGTCTCGCGGATTAAAGATGTTGTGGGTGCCGAAGGCGGTTCGCGGTCGCGACAGGGCTGCAGATATGGACTATTGAGTTTTGGGCAGGCGCCGGCAACGCGCCTGTCTTTCCAACCGATTCGCCAGTGTCTGAAATTTCTAAATTAGCTGCGCCTTATGGAACTTTGGTGCGGGCTTTTCATTTTCATCCGCATGCGAGCCTCTGTGATCCAAAGCGTCGGGACGGGAGTGAACGCGTCGCCGCGCTACTCGCTGGTCCTGCCGATATATAATGAAGAACAAGTGCTGCCGCGACTGATCGAACGGATCAGATCACTGATCAGTCGGCTGGACGGAGAGACCGAGGCGATTTTCGTCGATGACGGTAGTCATGACGGCAGCGTCAAATACCTTCGGCGGGTGGTCACCGCCGAACCTCGCTTCCGGCTTATCGAGCTTTCCCGTAATTTCGGACACCAGATTGCGATCACGGCAGGCATGGATGCTGCTGCGGGGGATGCCGTCATCGTCATGGATGCCGACCTGCAAGATCCACCGGAGGTCGTTCTTGATCTCGTGGCAAAGTGGAAGGAAGGTTTCGAGATCGTGTACGCCCGCCGTGTTAAGCGCGAAGGCGAATCGTGGTTCAAGCGGCTTAGCGCCGATCTTTTCTACCGTCTCCTGGAGAAGATGACGGCGGTCAACATCCCGCGCAACGTCGGGGACTTCCGCCTGGTCGGCCGCCATGCGCTGGACGTCTTCAGACACATGCCTGAACATGATCGCTTCGTCAGAGGCATGTTCGGCTGGATGGGATTCAAGCAAGCGGCGGTGCCATTCGAACGCCCTCCGAGGACCATCGGCCAGACCAAATACCCTTTCTGGAAGATGATGCACCTTGCCGTTCACGCGGTTGTCAGCTTCTCGGAAAAGCCGCTCCACTTTGCGCTTTGGGGCGGATCGGCGATTTCCGCACTTGCCCTGACCTTTGGCGCTTACGCCGTGTTCGCCTGGATTTTTGAGACCGGCGTCATTGCCGGCTGGACGTCCACCGTGGTGATCGTATCGTTTCTGTGTGGCATCAATCTTTTCATGACCGGCGTGGTCGGCCTCTATGTCGGTAGTATCCACGCCGAGGTGAAACGCCGCCCTCTTTACGTGATCAATCGGCTTACCGGCTTCGACGAGCCGGTGCCTGCCATCGCTGGTGGGCGCCGGAGATCATTTCGCAAGCCCAACAACGGAGTCGCTCCCGGTGGCCGAACTCTTCGACAGCTATAGATCCAGTTATGCAGAGACGATCGATGGGTCGATCAGCTTTTCCGGACTCAAGCACGATTTCTTTTTGGCTGCAAAGGCCGACCTGCTGCGGCGCCTAGTCTCCGAGCGAGGACTTCGTCGCCGGGGAGCCATGGTGCGGGCGCTTGATGTGGGTTGCGGTGTCGGTTCGCTCCATCCTTATCTAGACGGCGCTTTCGATCGCCTGGATGGCTGCGACGTCTCGCAAGGGTCGATCCAGCGCGCCAGCGAGGACAATGCGGGCGTCGTCTATAGGACATGCACCACGACGGGCCTGCCTTATGACGACTGCGTGTTCGACTTGGCCTTTGCCAGTTGTGTTGTTCATCATGTTTCGCCCGCATCCTGGCTCGATTTTTTTCGCGAGATGCGACGGGTCGTGCGGCAAGGCGGCGTCGCCTGCATCATCGAGCACAATCCCTATAATCCGCTGACGCGTCTGGCGGTGCTCCGGTGTCCGTTCGACCAAGACGCGGTCCTGCTCAACGCGGTCAGAGCAGTGGCCCTCTTTCGACAAGCAGGCTTTAGGGAGGTTCGATCCGAGCACTTCCTGCTGCTCCCGTCGACCGGCGGGTTCGCCAGACAGGTTGAGCGTGCCCTGGCGCTGCTGCCGCTTGGAGCCCAGTATGCGTGTAGTGGGCGTGTCTGAGCATCGATCTGCCGGCGGCGGCACCCTAAAGCTTCTGGCCCGCTTCGGCCTGGTCGGCATCGCCGCCACAATCCTGTATGCCGCCTTGGCAACCGCCTTTGTCAAATCGGAACGGTTCGGCTTCAGCCCCGTCCGAGCGTCCCTTGCAGCTTACGCAGCCGCGGCGTTGTTTTCCTATCTCGCGCACAGGTCAGTAACCTTCATGTCGGGCGGGTCGCACAGATCAGAGGCTCCGCGTTTTCTCTTGCTGGCGGCGATCGGCTTGGCGATCGCCTATGGCGCGCCGGCGCTTTTGACGGCGAAGCTGGGCCTGCCCCTCATCTTTCCCATCATGATTACCTGCTTGCTTGTACCCGGGATCAATTTCGTCGTGCTCGACCGATGGGTCTTTGCGGAACACATTCCCGATCAGACCGGCGATGGCTGATACGCAATCCGCCAGAACGATTCGTTCTAAAAACACCGTTTCACGGTAACGTGAACTGCTCCAAAGCCGCTTGCTGAATCACGGCCAACGCAAGAAACGATCTCATGCAGATAATTTTGACCAGGACGACGTGACGATCAGTGATGTGCCCTCTACGCAGGGTGGTGATCACCGAATGGTTTGTCGCCGCAGACAAGCCCTAATTTCATTAATCTTCCGTTCCGAAGGGAGCCCTGCGTCCCGTACCGATCAGCCGTTCGAGGCGAACGACGCGCAAAAGAAAACGTGACCCCGGCGGACGCTGCGCAGTGCCGCAATCCAGGCGACCAATGATCTCGAGCCCGCCGCGCTCTACCCTATCGCGATTGGCTGCCGGCCAGCGGCGAGGAGGCACGCGACGGCTCTCCTCCATCCGGGAGGTGCAGGCACATGGATGATCACGGAACTGTTGTGCTGCTGAAATAGGGCAACTCCAGAAAGTCGTGAAACGGTGTTCCTTCCGGAATTGCGTTAAATAAAGACTTAGAGCACTTCACCGTTTGCACAAAACGGTGAAGTGCTCTCTAGCCGGCGTCGAGCCGAAACGATACCAATTTAATAGCGCGTTTGTAGATCTTGCTGGCGGCTGGGCTTGGCGGAATCCCGTCGCGATAATCGAAAGTCACTTCGAGTACCTTTGCGCTAGCAAACGCTGCGTGCGGGATCGCGAACGAGATCGTCGTCGGGTCTTTGCTCGACAGTGTTACCTCGTGTACGCGAACTCCGTTCACCGAGATGATTACCCTTTGGGTGGTCTGTGGTGGACGAATGACGGCGGACATTTGTAGCGTTGCCGTAAGCTCGTCGCGAAGCTGAGGTATTTCCAGTCTCAACCGAGAGGTCTCGCCCAGCGAATGGGTTCCGTCGGCTACCGGGCCCGACCAACCGCAGACCATCATGCCGGCTGCTTGTTTGGCGCCGTCGGATCGAAACGATACCGTCTGGCCAGGAGTGTAGCTGCCAACCGCATCGCGATTGAGGCACGTTGTCGTGCGATCGATGTAATAGGCCCGATAATCGGCGTTGACATCTGGATTGAGAGCGAGTGCGAGGATGATGATCTCGGACACGGCCAGAACCAACGCCAGCGCGTAGCCGCGAGTCGAGCCAGCACGGCCATAGAGTGACAGGCTGTCAGACCAGGGCAAGATAGCCTCCAATCCACGCCAAAGTCATGAAATAAGATGCGCTCAGGAAAAGAGCCAAAATCACCAGATAGGTCAGCTTCGATACCGACAGCAGCTCGGCAATCAACATCAGCAGCGGCGCAAGCCCAATGACGTATCTAACCATGGAAGCCAGGTTGGTGATCAACGGCAGGATGATGCTGCTCGCACAGAAGAGCGCAGCGCCATATCGCCTGCGGGCCGCCAGAACGACCGATAGGGTCAGCCCTATAATCGCTGCGAGCGCGCTCCATTGCGGCGCCGTGGGCAGCCAGCCTTTTGTCGGAACAGCAGCGAGACCGTCCCATAGAAAAAGGAGCGGATCGCCAGCAACCCGCCCAAACGCGCGCTGGACGTGCAAGAACGCAAACCCATCCCCGACAGTGAGATACAAAAAGAGCATGTAAGCAAACAAGCCGGCGGGCGAGATGAAGATAGCTACGAGCATATCCGGACGACCAAGCACCCATCGCGGGAAAGATACCGCCGACCCGCCCTGCTGGCGGTGCTGCTCGAACATTTGGATGACCATTGCAAACACAGCAAGGACCCCGACCAGCCTCGTTGCCGACAACAAAGCGCATGTAACGCCAGCCGCCAGGTAGTTGGAGCGCTTGAGTGCCAAAAAGACGCACGACGTCAGGAGCACGAAAAGCGGTTCGGTAAGGAACGTGGTGAAGTGGAAGGAGAACGGGCCGCTAAGCAGAAAAGCGCAATACAGTATGTAAGCGCGCACGTTCTTCTCCAGAAGTGGCCATGCCACAAGGCAGGCGGCGTAGCTGCATGCCATCGAGGTGATCGTCGCGATCAGAATCGTGGAAAAAGGGAAAGCAAACCGAAGGGTCGTCACGAGCATGGGATACAATGGAAAGAAGCCCCAGCGTCCGACGTTGCTTTGGCCTGGAATAGGAAAACGCTCGTAGCCGTGTTCGGAAATGTCCACATACCACGCGCAGTCCCACCTGCAGAGCCCACGCGCATAAGCTTCGAAGCCTGGTACTGCCGAGACTGAATGGAATGCAGCATACCGAATGACAAGCCCGCTGATCATGAACAGGAGCGGAACCGAAGCGGCGATGACCCAAAGGCGACCGCCAGTGTTTGCGTGGGCCAAGTCTCCAAGCGCCAGTTCTGTCTCCACAGGTGAGGCGGCCACACTCTGCGATGGCGAGCCTGGGTTCGCCTGCTCGATGGCGCTGATGCCAGCCATAAAACCGGTCCCTCGAAAGCATCAAGATCATCAACCAGACTTGAAGCCCCGTCTGCGACTGAACTTAAGGATCAACGATGCCGCGCCGCTTCGGTTCCTTCTGCAGGAGGTCGTTGGGTCAGGTCGATCGATCACACCAGCCGAGGAAGGGAGCGATATTCGCGCTTCGACGGCACCGTTTCCTTGCAACGGGCGGCCTTCTTCATCGACATGCATGGCTCAGTGGGCGGCCGGGCCGCGCTGGGCACCCCTCCGGTAACGGGCGCCTTGAAGGCGATCTCGCCATCCGCCAAGCCTTTGAGTGTCAGATCCGCTTCTTGGCAGTCGCACGAGATTGTAGGCGGCGGCGCTGAATATGAAGGCCCATCCGACGCGGTCGCGGCCGCGAGACCTGGTTTTGTGCTGGCCGGCCACGGCCGACTTCTAGGGCCGACGTTAGGCGGAAAGCTGCCGCTCACGTGGCGGACGCGGGTTCGCGCCCAACGTCGGCCTTGAGCAGACCATAGCCGCTACCAGGGCCTAGGTCAAATCGCGCCATTGACACTCAGGCACACCGTTGTTTGAAGTAGGAGCCTGTGCCATCAAGACCCCGTTCGGGTAAGGCGCTAACGTTCTCGATGGCGGTAGGGCTGGCGACGTTAGATTGTGCTTGATGCCTTTGGCTTCCCGCACGAGGGCGGACCAACTTGCTCCTAGCAGCCCTATTAACTCCAGGCTTGCGGCTCCGTGGTGTCGGTTTCTTCGATAAGCCTTTGGACAAGGCGACGCTCGGGCTCAGACATCATGCTGCCTAGGATCCTTCCCAACCGCTCGCAGACCCCTTCCTAACTATAACATTTGATATAAGTTCCCACCTAAGTGGCTGTTTTTGTGAGGGGCCATTGCGTTCGAAGCCGCAGACTCCGGATCACAGCCTGCTATCCCCAGAATAACATATGTTATTATGCGAGGAACATTCGAGGCCTGCGGCCGTTGAATTACTGAGCAATTACTCACGGGGCAGGGCTTTCAATGCCGTCGGGTTCCGTCCTGATCGTAGAGGATGAGAGCATGATCCTCTTAGACATCGAGAACTCCCTCCGCGAGGCCGGGTTCGAGGTGATCGCCGTCTTAAAGGGCCTTGAAGCCATTGCGACTTTTGATCGTGAGCCTGAGCGAGTTGCGGCTCTGCTGACAGATATCAGACTTGGAGACGGCCCTACCGGGTGGGATGTGGCCCGGCACCTCCGAGCCGCCAATCCTACCATGCCAGTGATATACATGAGTGGCGATGGCGCGGACGACTGGCCGTCGCTTGGCGTACCCAACAGCCTGATGATCACCAAGCCGTTTGTTATGCCGCAGATCATTACCGGGCTGGCAACTCTCCTCAATCAACAAGGAGTGGACCAACTCCCAGCCTCAGAATAGCTGCGGCTGGTAGCTAGCTGTTTGATCCCGAGCTCGAAGGAGAGGTGCTCAATGTCAGGCCGCGGTGAAGGGACCTTTCGCGACGGCGAGGGCCTGATTTGCGGCGCCCCACCGACTCTAAGGCAGTATCTTCGGCTGCTCGGCAAATAAGACATCTCGAGCGCGCTACCCCTTGCCTGAAAACCGGAACGGCCGGTTACCGAATGGCTAGTTATCCAGAACCAATCTGACTTTCTGGGCGAGAGCTTGGAGGGTAGCGGGTTTCTGCAGGAGTTGAACGTTTGGATCGATGATCCCATTGCGAACTATGGCATCACGTGCGTAACCGGACGTAAAGAGCACCCTCAAGTCAGGCCGCAATTCAACGGCAGCATCCGCAAATTCCCGACCGTTCATTCCGGGCATGACAACATCCGTCAGCAGCAAGGAAACGTCTCCTCGATCCTCAAGAATGCGCAGGCCTTCCACCCCATTCTCAGCAGAAATCACCGAATAGTCGAGATCCTCGAGCATTTGCATTGTCAGTTGTCTTACACTCGCCTCGTCCTCGACGACGAGGATCAATTCCTCTGGCTTGCCATTGGCAACGTCTTGGCTGTTCGCCCGCCGTGCTCCATCGGCGGGACCATTGTGCCTTGGCAACCAGATGCTGATGGTAGTCCCCACCCCCAGTTTTGAATCGATGTTGACATAGCCACCGGACTGCTTGACGAAGCCAAACACCTGACTCAGCCCAAGGCCGGTTCCCTTGCCGACACCTTTGGTGGTAAAAAACGGCTCGAAGGCTCTTTCCAGAACCTCCGCGCTCATACCCGAGCCCGTGTCCCTCACCGCAATAAGGACGTAGGGGCCGGGGGAAATGCCATGATCTGCAGCAACCGACTGGTCGACCAGGAGTGCAGAGGTTTCGATGGTCAGGGTTCCGCCCTGCGGCATGGCATCGCGAGCGTTGACCGCCAGATTGACGAGGACATTTTCGAGTTGACTGGGATCAGCGAGCACTGCACCGTCATCGGATTGCACGACCGTATTAAGTGTTACGTGCTCGCCCAGCGTCCGGCGCAAAAGCTCCGACATATCCTGCACCATCCGGCCGACGTCGAGGGATTCAGGGGAAAGCGGCTGCTGCCGGGAAAAAGCCAGTAGCCTTTGCGTCAGCATGGCAGCTTTGTGGGCACCCTCGGTCGCGGCTGCGATCAGTTGGTGCACGCCAGACTCGCCGCGGTCGACGCGCCGCTGGATCAAGTTGAGTCCTGAGATGACAACTCCCAGCATGTTGTTGAAGTCGTGCGCGATACCGCCCGTGAGTTGCCCCACCGCCTCCATTTTCTGGCTTTGGCGCAGCTGATCCTCCAAATTCCTGCGGACGTTGATGTCGCGCCCGGCGGCGTAATATTGGTTGTTTCGCGGCATAAATTGCCAACTGTACCAGATGAACCTGCCATCATTGGCACGCATGCGTAAGTCGAGGTCGCGAACCACAACCCGGCTATCCGATAGTGAGAGCCGTGTCACAGCCGCAACATCTTCAGGATGAACGAAATCCTCGAAAGCCTTACCCTCGACCTCGCTTTCGTCCAAGCCGAGATGCTCGGTCCAGGCCGGATTCACACTTTGGCACTTGAGGCCGAAATCCGTTACGACGAAAAGATCCTGGCTGACGCGCCAGATCATATCGCGCTCACCGGTTGCGTCAGCTACCCGTTGCTCCAATGTCTCATTCAGGGTCTTCAGCTTCAGTTGTGAGGACAGGCGATCTGTTACATCGCGCAAAAAGGCGGTGGTGAATTGCTTGGCGCCACCTGACCAACGGCTAATCGAAGCTTCGAGATGGCGCGTCGACCCGTTGCGCCGCTTCACGGAAACTTCTCGATGAACTATTTGCTGCCCTGAGCGACTGGCGTCGTGCAATTGCGACCACCGGTCGCCTTCCACGAACAGACGGGCGCTCGGCTGACCGGCAAGCGATGCCTTGTCGATTTCGAAGAGCACCTCGGCCGCCGAATTGGCTCCCTGGATTGCCCCGGTGTCATCCAGGGTAAGAATGGCTTCCGCGGCGCTTTCCATGACCGCATCATAACGGGCATTCTGCCGTTGGCGCAGCACCGCTTCCCGCCGCATCGCCCCCGTCACATCCGAAATCTGAATAAGGCATTCATACGCACCTATCGCCCCGATTGGTCGGATGGAAATGCTATGGATCAGCGGCTGGCCCGCTCGCGTCCGCAACCCTAGCAGGGCTGGGTGGAGTGTAGGGGTCAGCAGGCTGGAGGCCCCGGCTTCCAAAGCCTCGTTTACCGCGACGAGGATTGGGCCGAGCGGCCGGCCGGGAAAAAGCTCCTCCATTGATTTTCCGGTCGCCTCGGTCGTCCGTATATTGCTGGCTGCGGCGATCCAGGCATTCCAGGCGGTCACTTGCCTTTGATAACCGAGCACGATTATACCGCAATCGAGTGCATCTAATATCGGCGTCGAATTATCGTGAGAAGTGTTCAACATGGCACTATTTATCGGTCCCACCGATCCGCTCAATAAACTCGCACAAGAGGCCCTTCAAAACCGCTAGGGAAGGCATGTCCATCAGCATAGCAATGTAGCCCGTGATGTCATTGTCCTTGACGGTGAAGTTTATGTAGAGAAACAGCACGACCTCGCCGGGTAGGGGCGGCGGCGCCAGATTGAAGAAGTCGGTTCCAGTGCCTCGAATGACCTCAGGCAAGGAGACGCGAAGACTACGGCGCAACAGGTTGGCGATGGTGGCAAGGCAACTGTTGAGAATGATGTTGCCCGTCTCTGCGAGTGCTTCCTGTTCAAGGTCGATGATGTCTTCCAATGAATGGTCCGGACCGGCTACAGCACGCACAAGTTCGAGACTTCGCTCCTCCGGGAAAATAAGCAGCGCGCGACCAGTGATATCACCTTCGAAAACCTGGTGAACGGCAACCAGACGGTCCATCTCGCGTTCGTCCAAGATATCGATGGCTTGCTGCCTGCCGACGAGGTTGATTCTTGGGACCGACAGGAACACCTGTCGTCCAACCATCTCGCGGAGATTCTTGGCGGCTCGGCTGACGGCGATGTTCACCAGTTCAGTGAGGGCATCCCTCTCCAGTTCCTCCAAGACAAGGTCGGCCGGAGTTATCATTGATCGTCCTGATCAACGGGAGTGTCTGGTTTGCCGAGAAACGCAACCAGGTCCGGGCCATTCACTGGCTTGGTCAGGAAGGAAGCGCCCAGCGCCTTTGCACCTTCGACGATTTCGTGCTGCTGATTAGCGGAAATCAGTGCCAATCGCATTGACGGATCCTGGGCACGAAAGTCCGCCGCCAAGGCAAGCCCATCGCGGCCGGGCATATTGTAATCCATCAACACGATATCAGCCGCGAACTCACTCGCCAGTTGAAGCGCCTCATCAGCGTTGCCGGCCTCTTTGCGCACCCATGTCGGATAGTTCTTGGCGAGAATCTTGACCAAGGCCATTCTCGCAAGCTTGCTGTCGTCGACGATCAAAACGTTCATTACGACCTTCATTTCAGCTGGGGTTAGGGATATCGCATAAAAGGCAATAATTGTGAACTAGCGGCCATGCACTGCCGTGAAGCCCCGATGAAAAAAGCTTTCGAGAAATGGCGAGCCCGCCGGCCCAATGACCCTCACGCGGGCCGCCATCAGGACTTGCAGAACGGCAGCATGGATCTTGGTGCACTTCCGCCAGTCAACCAAGGTGTTGCCTGACTCAACCAGCATTGCCAGCAGGGTTTCGCTGTCTTCTAAAGTGCAGTCACCCTCAAGCCGGATCGATCCGTCGCTGGGGTCGGAAATGACGGTCATTTCAGCAAAGCCTCCACATCGAGAACAAGCATGACGCGGCCATCACCCAAAATTGTGACGCCTGCAACGCCTTCTACACCCGCGAGCACCCCCTCGATGGGCCTCATCAGTATATCCATTGTCTCCCCGACATCATCGACCTCTATCCCGCACATGTCGTTCCCGACCAGGACGACTAGGACTTGGAAATCGTCGGCGATCGTTTCCGACGGCGTTTCGCCAAGCGTCGCCGCAAGACTAACGAGCGGGATGGTATGGCCGCGATGCCCGAACACGCGCGCGGCGCCAACCATCGAGACATCACCGCGCGAAAGTCGACGGGTTTCGATGACTTTCTCAAGCGGAACGCCAAAAGCTTGTTTGACCACTTCCACGGTGACGAGGGGCGTCATCAGGATGGAGTAGGGCAGGGTGAATTTTGCGATCGTCCCGCTTCCGGGCTTCGTCTCAATGCCAACCGATCCGCCGAGCGCCTCTATCGCCGATCGCACCGCGTCCATCCCAACACCACGGCCGGAGACCGTGTTGACAGTTGCGGCTGTCGAGAACCCCGGATTGAACAGCAATTCCAACGCATCGTCATCGGAAAGCGAGGCGAACCCGGTCGTCAGGCCGCGTTCTGCGGCAACCCTTCGAACTCTCGCGAAATCCACACCTCGACCATCGTCTTCCACCTCAACGACAATGCTGTCGCCGACTTTCGCTGCACGCAGGCAGATCGTGGCATGCGGTGGCTTCCCCGTCCTGATGCGCTCGTCCGCCGGTTCCACACCATGGTCGATTGCATTGCGAACAACATGCATAATCGGCTCTCCAAGAGCCTCGACGATGGTCTTGTCGGCTTCGGTGTTCTCCCCTTCTGTCACGAGAACCACTGACTTACCTGTTTCGGTCGCAAGGTCTCGCACTAAGCGCTGAAACCTCTGGAACACCTGTCGCATGGGCAAGACACGGATGCTCAAGACAGAACGCTGCAACTCACCGACCAACCTCTCCAGTCGGGATTGTTGTTCCTCCAACACGGCCGCCAAATCCGCCGAAGGAGTTCCACTCCGGGCTAGGGTTGCGGCATGCGTTATGGCATTCTTGGCAACCGACAGTTCGCCGGCCAAATTCACTAAGGCATCAATGCGTTCGACGCTCACCCGCAGTGAACGGGCCGCATTTGAGTTCGGGATGGCGAGGCGGGAATCCCGGTTCACGGAGAATTCGAGGACTTGGGCATCGTCTCCCAAAACCCGGTCGATCAGGAGGACGAGAGCTTGTCGTCCCTCTGGATCGTCCGCGTCCGGCACACTACTATCGTAGCGTTCCAGCGCATCCTTGTGCCGGACGCTGCGAGCCAGGATGTTCATCACCACGCGCCGCGCGGCGCCTACGCGGCCGGCCAGACCTGTGGTCGCGACCTGGGAAAGGAGTTGGGACTGCGCTTCGAGCACCAGCCGCGCCATCCGGCTAAGTCCTGCGCGCTGATCGGGGACGGCAGAAGAAAGCTCGCGGATCTCGAGGAGGCTCGAAGAGTCCGAGCTTATCGCTTGGGTATGGCGCAGCAAAGCGTCCTTCGGGGCAGAGGACAACGCTGTGAAGAGCAGGTTGCACTCGAAGGGATCACCTTCCCTCAACGAAGGCCAGACATGAACCTGTTCCACATGAAGAGCTAACAGGCCAGGCAGGCCGGCAACCAACGCAAGGGGATCTTCGCCGCGAAAGAAGCACTGTGGATCGGGCTGGAACAACAACCCGGTTGAGGCTCGGGCTGCGACATCATGGTTGGCGTTCAAAAGAGATGTCAGCCACCCCGTCGCCAATAAAGCGGCCGGGCTCTTCCCCGGAGGTTCTTCACATAGTGCCGCTTGCAAGCGGCGGACCATCTCATCCGCGGTCGACCCTGCATCCTCCGGGACAATTCCCTTTACCTCAATGCCATCGAGCCAGCCGGTGACTTGATCCAATGCCCAGAGACAGTTGCCGATATCCGCAGTGCTTAACGTCCTCGTACCGGTCCGGGCGGAAGCGAGCAGTTCCTCAGCCGCGTGCAGACCCCTCGCCATATCTGGAAAATCGACGATGCCGGCCCCGCCCTTGAGGGTGTGAAACGACCGAAAAGCACTGTCCAGCCTAGTGTGATCGCCTGATTCACCTTCGAGCGCCAGAAGATCCAGTGTAGCCTGCTGCACAGACTCGCGGCACTCCACCAGGAACTGCTCAAGAAGTTCAGTCATGGGTTGATCCGGCAAGCAAGGCAACGAGCTCCAACAGGTCCTGCCCAGCGACGGGCTTGGCGGCGTAGAAGTTCGCTCCGGCAATTTGGGCAGCTCGCAGGTCATGGAGCCCGGCTTCCGTACTGATGATGAGCACGGGGGTGGACGCAAACGGTTCGCCGCGTTGCCGAAGCACCCTTACAAAGCTGAGGCCATCCATGACCGGCATGTTGATGTCCACGATCAGAAGGTCGACGATCTCGAACCCAAGCAGCTGCTCCAAGGCTTCCACCCCGTTCAAAGCCTCGAACACCTCATAGCCCGCTGGCTCCAGCACGCTTCGATAATACAGGCGCACGAGAGCTGCGTCATCGACCACCAGGACGCGATGGAGGGTAGGTTTGCTCACCGCCCGACCTCTGGTTTCTGATAGACAATACCATCTTCGAACCGACGGATTTCGAACAGCGGAGAGATACGGCTCATCGACTCCGTGTGGCCAAGGCAAATGTAGCCGCCGGGCAAAAGGCTTTCATAGAGGTTGTCTGCAGCAATGCGACGCGAAGCGTCGTCGAAGTAGATGAGGACGTTTCGGCAAAAAATGACATCGAATTGGCCGTGGTGCCTGGTCTCGTTAGATTCTATTAGATTGACACTGGAAAATTGCACCGACTCTCTCAACTCGTCGACAAGCCGCCACCGATCGTCGGCTTCTTGGTGAAAGTAACGGTCGATGACTTGGGCCGGCAAGCGCATCAGTGCGCGCTTGCCATAAAAGCCGCGCTTGGCAGCGGCAAGCGCTTCGGTATCGATATCTGAGCCGCAAATCTCGATGCTGTAGGCGTCGACCAGCGGCCACTTGTCCAAAAGCCACATCGCAATCGAATAGGGTTCTTCCCCAGTCGCGCAAGGTACCGACCACAAACGCAACTGGTCCTTCCCATAGCCGGCTGCGATTCTTTCACGCAGCAAATCCTTCGTGAGACACCGAAATTGGTGATCTTCCCGGTTGAAATAAGTCTCATTGACGGTAAAGGCGTTGACGAACTTCTCGATCTCACCCTCGGCATCAATACGAAGTTTGGCGAAATACCTTTCGAAAGAAGGAGAGGCGGTTGCGTTTGCACGATCAGCAATCCGGCGCTCTATGTAATAGCGCTTGGATACCGAATAGACCATGCCGGTGCGTCGATAGAGGAAGTCTCCCAGTCGACGGATCTCTTCGTCCGTGATCTCGATCACTGAGGGGCGTTCCGCGCCCCGATCCGGAGGGCCGCGGTTTTGGCGGCGAAATCCAAAAAGGGATCCGAGGGAAAACGCGCGGCGCAGTGGAGCAACAAGGCAACGTGGTCAGGCGCCGCCACCTCCGCCATGACGTCGATCGCGGCACCGCAAACGCTGCCATTGCAATCATTAGCCAGGAGGGGAACCAGCAAATCAATGACCGTTGAAGGCTGCTGCGCGCGAACGAGTTCGCAGGCGAGGATGCGAACGTCGGGCTCCGGGTCACTGAGCAGTCCGGTCAACCGCGGCAGGAGCTGATCTTGCAATGCGCGCAAGGCGTCTAGTGCCCCGGTGCGCAAGCGGGCATCGTCGGATCGTAGGTATTGCAGAGCAACGTCGACGCTTGCCGCATTGGCTGATCGCATAAGGGCTGTAAACAAAGCCTGCAGCACGCCATCAACCGCTTCACTCTGAATCGCGCTGGAGATCACAGCGGCGTTGTCAGAGGTGACAATAAACTCGCGAGCCGCCGCTCGCCTTTCCTCACTGTTCCGACTCAGCAACGAAGAAAATGCATCCGTGGGCGATGCGTCGCGGATCCCGGCTTGGTTGGGAAGCTCTTTGCGGATCAGAGGCAAGGCACAACCTTCATCAATTGCCTGGCTATCTCGGGTAGCGGCAGAATCCAATCTGCACCACCGCCCTTGACCAATTCCCCGGGCATCCCCCAAACCACTGCGGTTTCTTCCGCTTCGGCGATCGTCGTTCCGCCTCGCTCGTGCAGGAGTTTCATAGCACTGGCGCCGTCATTGCCCATTCCGGTCATGAGAATACCGATAAGGTCGCTGGGAGGTATTTGTTCCATGGCACTTCGAACAAGCCGGTCGGCGCTTGGATGCCAGGGATAGTCGACCTGGGACGGGACATTCATGGCAAAGACGACGCCTCCTCGGCGCGATACAATCATGTCCGCCCCACCCCGCGCAATGTAAGCGACACCAGGCACGACTTCCGTCGGGCGGGTAACCTCCACGATCTCGATGGCGCTCAGGCTGTTCAAACGTTTGGCCAGTGCGCCCGTGAAGGATTCTGGCATGTGCTGAGCAACCAAAATTGGCCAGGAGAACGATGCTGGCAGCGCTCCGACAACAGCCTCCAGTGCTGGCGGCCCTCCGGTCGAAACGCCGATGAGCACCAGCCCATTTACCCCAGTTTTTACAATGGGTTCTTTTGACGCTATTGGGGCGGGATGGGGACTTGTCGGCAGCGTCTGCCCTATACGGTGGCGTATACGTTCCTGCAATCGCAGCGTGGGTTTGATGCCGGTGACGGCGGCGGTTCGAATCTTGTCGAGCAGATCGTCTTTCATCTGATCAACGCGTAAGGACAATGTTCCCGAGGGCTTAGCAACGAAATCGAATGCGCCGAGGCGAAGCGCTTGCAGGGTCTCATCGGCGCTCTGTGATGTCACCGACGATACCATGATGACCGGGGTCGGCCTTTCCAGCATGATACGATCAAGGCACATAAAGCCGTTCATCTGCGGCATGTGGACATCGAGCGTGACCACATTGGGGCGGAAGGCGTGCAGGCGCTCCAGTCCTTCGGCGCCATTTCGAGCGGTTTCAACTTGGAATTCGGATGCGTCCGACAGCATTCCGGCAAGCAGCTTTCGAACGAGGGCAGAGTCGTCGATGATCAGAACCTTGATCAAGTCTGCAGCTTGGTTTGAAAAGAGTCCAAAAAGGTGCGCTCGGCACGCGTGAGCAGTTCGGTTGGATCAAGCAGCATGAGGATGCGAACGCCTTCATCCAGGCTGACGATCGACTGGATCAGGCGCGTAGTTTCTCCCGCCAGATCCGGCGCCCGAGCGAGCGCTGATGCATCGACGCCCAAGACTTCCGAGACGCTGTCGACGATGATGCCGGCGCGGTGGGAACCGGATTTGACCACAATCAGACGCGTCCGGCCACGATTCTCAAGCGGAGGCATGTCGAAGCGCTTCCGCTGATCGATGACAGGCAGCACCTCGCCGCGCAGATTGATGACCCCTTCAAGAAATTTGGGTGTCTTTGGAACCCGCGTCACACTCTCCGGCACCAGTGCAACTTCCTCGACGGCCTCAATGGGCAAGGCGAATTCGCCGGCGCCAAGTTGGAAGGCGAGCAGCTTGATCTCGTCGCGCTTTGAACCTTCTGTCGATGCGGAGCCGTCTCGCGCCGGAGCTTGCACATGACCCAGACCACGCATGGTTTCCTCGCTGAGCAACAAATCCGGGTGCAAGACCGAAAGCAGCCGGCTATCCGCCTCGCTCCGATAGATTGCCTTGACCTTGGCCTCGCCGCCAATTCTGGCTGCCATAATCGGCGGCACGGGTTCCAGCCTCAGAGGATCGATGGCGATGCTCTGCTTGACAGCGTCGACAACGACGCCGACCGCGGTGCCGCGGACATACGCGACGATGACCTTCTCATTTCCCTGAATCTCGTTAGCGAGGCCAAACAGTGCTCTTAGGGACAAAATTGGCAGCAGTCCGTCACGGAAAGATATCAAACCAGGGACCTGCGCATCCGCGCCCGGCAGAGAAGTCAGGCCTCGGGGGATATTGAAGACCTCCTGCACCACGGCAAATGGAAATGCGTAATCCTGCCCATCCACTACGAACGTTGCGAGCATTTCTCGACCTACAGCGCCTATGGCGCTCATATCAGGAACCAACGTACGGCTGCGGCCGGTTACACGGTCCCGGGCTTGGGGGGTAAACGCCCCTTCGAGCAGGGTATCAACGTTGAGAATCCGCACCGCCTCGCCATCATTTGAGAAGACACTGTCATCGCCGCTGCTCACCGCGGCGCCCTTGAGTGAATGACGCTGCTCGATGCGGCTTGCCTGTACGTTGACGATCCCTTCGACCGTGTTGACAAGCAGCGCATACGGCGCGGGTGCGTCGATGACCACGGCTCGCGCCGAATCCGACAGAGGTTCAGAAGCAAGTCGCAGCAACCGGCTCAAGTCCGCAATTGGCACAATTGACCCACGCAAGTTCGCTAACCCGCACAAAGCCGCTGGGGCTTGCGGCACCTTTGCCATTTCGGGTACCCTGACGATCTCGGCTACCCGATCGACCGGAACCGCGTAAGTATGCTCGGAGCAGCGAACCGCCAGGAAGCGTTTGGATAGCGCCGCTGGCGCGCCTTGCTCAGACATTTTGTGACTTGAGCTCTTCAGCGAGGGAGGCAATCTCCTCAATCGCCGCAGCCAGGTCCTCAGCTCCTCGCGCTTGCTCTTGGGAAGCGGTCGATGCCTCTCTAGACGCTGCGCCGGCTTCCTCTGCGGCTGTTGCAATCTGCTTCGCGCCAGCTGAAGCCTGGCTCGCCGCAGCGAGTATGTCGGTAGCGCCAGAATTGATCGCTTTGCTCGCCTCGACGAGCTGCGTCAGCTCTTCTTTGGTCTTCTCAAATACCGCTAAGGTGGCGCGACTATTCTGAATCTCGACTTCCGACAGGCCGCAGATCCGCTCGAGATCGCCACGCAGCGAAGATATCTGCTCGATAATTCCGCGAACCGTATCCTTCACTTTATCCAAGGATTGCGATGCTTCGCGCGCCAGCCCGCGAATGTCTTTGGACACCAAGGAGAAGCCGCTGCCATAGTCGCCCGCCCTGGCTGCTTCGACCGCTCCACTGACGGCAAGCATGCTGGTCTGAACCGCGACTAACGTGATCGCATCGACGATCTTCTCGATCTTGCGGCCAGTTACCTCCAAACTTAGCAACGCAGATACGCTCGCTGTCGTGTCCTGGAGGGAACCCGTCAATCCGTTAATAAGGCTTTCGACCGCCGCGTAAGTTTCCCTCAGCGACTGTTCCATCGCTGCAACACGCTCCTCGGCTGCAACTGCATTTTCTTTTGCAAGGGCAGCACTTTGCTCGATCTGGCTCAGCGAGGCCGAACTTTCGTGGGTGGCCGCCGCCTGTTGCTGGGCGCCACGGTTGATCTGCTCGACCGCAGCCAGAATCTGACCGGCGGCCCCCGAGAGCTCCTGAATATTCGCCGACAGCTGTTCGGCTGCCGAGGACGCCTGCTCGGCGGCTTTTCCCGCGTCTCCGCCGCGCAATAGATTAGCCAAGCGTGCCAGCGCGTGCGCTGCCGTTTGGCCTTCAACAAGCGCCTGCGTCTGCTGTTGGATCGCTGCCTGCGATTCCGCAGCTGCAGCCGACTGCTGCTCCGCGGCACTGGCAACTTGCTCGGCACCTTTTTGCGCCTCGGTGGCAGCTTTTTCGGCTTCAACCGAAGCCAGCGAGATGGCGCGGCTGCCGAGCGCGATCTCGCCCGCGATTTCCCTCATGGCGCGAACGTTTCGCAGCACGACGTTTGAGGCCTTTGCTTCAGATGCCGCAGCGTGAGCGGCTGCAGCGACTCCAGCCGCAACCGCGCTGACCTCTTTTTGGATGCTGGTGGACAGCGCCTGAACTTCACGTGCGCTGGTGTCGGATATCTGCGCCAGCGACCTTACTTCTTCAGCGACTACGGCAAATCCGCGGCCATGATCGCCGGCGCGAGCGGCTTCGATGGCGGCGTTGAGGGCAAACAGATTCGTCTGGTCCGAGATGCGGCTGACCGTGCGGCCTATAGCGCCGACTTCTTCAGCGCGTTTTTCGATAACGGCAATCAATTGTGCCGAGCTTTCCTGGCGAGCGGCATTTCGTTCAATCGCAGTGACCGCATTCATCAGCTGATTCGTCACATCGGCAAGCAAGCCCTGCACCGATTCCGATCGCCTTTGCGAATCCTCGGCTAAGCGTCGTCCCACGGCTAGCGTTTGCGTGGAGTCGCTGATTGTGCGCAGTTGTTCTTCAGCCGCGCCTGATGCTTCCTCCGCACCCGCGGCGATCTGGTCCATCGATCGCCGTAATTCTTCAGCGGCGGCCGATGCCTCGGTGATGCCGCTGGCCAGTTCCTCAGTGGCGGCGGCAAACCGTTCGGCAATTTGTCCGTGAGGTAGGTCTGATTTGATGCTTTGGCGTGATCTGGCCGGCAAATCTGCTTTTTCGGGATGCAAACCCTTGTCTGGCCCAGTGCGTTTCGCGATCCTTGACGTCTTAACGAGCGACATATTGGACTGAAATCCTATTTCGCGGGTAGGGGCGTTTGCCTGATTTCTATCTCATCGCCGGTAAGCGCGCCACCGCAGATAGCTTGGCCACGTGCTCAGACTTCAAGTTGGTGCGGCAATCCTGGTGGATTGCGGTCGGCCACTATCGCGAGGCAGGTGTCGCTTAGCCGCGTTATAAGCGGTCCGCTATTCGATGAACGATGCCATTGCGGTAGGTTCGCTTTCTCCCAAAACGAGAGATCATCGAGGGAAGGGCCACGGCGCAGCTGAGGTAAAAACCGGGACCAGTTTGTCTTGGCCGCAGTTGCGGCAACTCGGGAATTTAATCGAAACGGAACCCCTACCCATACCCGGACGCCACCCATTTGGAAACCGAAGGCACCGACCTTGCAAACCTGGAAGCCGCTGAACATGAGGTTGAAGGGCGCCGCTTCTAGGCGACACTGTGACTTCTCAACGTCCGATAGCGGATCATCCGCGTTCGTGGCGTGAGATGAGACACAGTCCTCTTCATTCTTCGATCTGATATCCTGGCATGTTCGTTCTGCTACCTGTTTCCAAGAGCCTTAGCCTCACGCTCCAGCGTATCACGGTCATTGCCATGCTTCACGATGAGCTGGCGCACATCGGGGATGCTGAGACCGAATTTGCTGGCGAGATAGCCGACCTCATACTCTTCGTCACCAGACACCCGGCTGCGATCCCGATTATCTGTTTTACTCTTGTCGTCTGGCATGATGATTCAGCTCCGTTCCGATCACCCACAACGCGAAACACGCAGTTTTGTTGCCGCCATGCGGATTCCGGAGCAGTTCTCGCTTTTTAAGCCAGCTTGAGGGGGCATCCTGGCGGCAAGGAAGACCTCCCGGCATGCTTCGCTGCAGGATTTCCGTGAGGATGGAAATAATGCCCTACTTAGTATTTGACTCGCTACTGTCCGTCCGAAAGCGTACAAGGGCCAGGTCGTCAGCTGAACAGTAATGGGCGCTGACGCTTGGGAGCGACCATCGCACTCTTGCCCTGAAGCGAGAGCAAACGCGATGACAGAAGAACGTCGCCCCGGCCTTAAACCCGAGATCGTCAGCGCGCTTGCGCTGGAAGCCGGGGCCACCGAGCAGCAGATCACCGAGATAATTTCGTTGGTCGGCTTCGATCGTTCCTCGATATTGCGGGAAGCTCGCCTGCTTAAGAAGACGTAAGTGAGCACGTAATTGTCGGTTTTGTACCAAGGCGGACAGGCTCTGCTGCCGACGCTATTCCAGCTGAATCGTCTGCAAATTGCCTTGGGCGCCGACGACTGAGGGACGCGTGCTCTCGCCCGAGAGGAGCGAGCGCTATGGACCTGCATCTTGATACAAACAAAAATGCGCTTCTGCGGCGCTTCGATCCTGCCGATCTGGATCACCTCAAGCCGCATCTGCGCAACACCTTCCTCGATCTACGCACGCCGCTCGAAAACGCCGGGCAAAAAATCGAATATGTTTATTTCCCTTGCAGCGGCCTTGCCTCCGTGGTGGCCAGGAAGAACAGGGGAGCCGACGCAGAAGTCGGCATCATCGGGTTCGAAGGCATGACCGGCTCGGCTCTTGTGATGGGCGACGACCAGGCCACGCATGATTGCTTTATTCAGATGACCGGCGAGGTGTTGGTGATCGACGCCTCGCAGTTCAAAGCGGCTTTAAAGGCGAGCAACACACTTCGGCCGTTTCTGATGCGCTACGTCCACGCTTTTCATATACAATCCACCTACACCGCTCTGATCAATGCGCGATGCAAAATCGAGGATCGTTTGGCTCGATGGCTTCTGATGTGTGACGACCGTGTTGTTGGCAATAGACTTTTCATCACCCATGAATACCTGTCCGTGATGCTCGGTGTGAGGCGCCCTGGAGTCACGGTCGCACTGCAGATGATTGAGGGGCGCGGGCTCATACAATCCCGGCGTGGTGAAGTGGTCATTCGCGACCGAAAAGGTCTGATCGATCTCGCAAACGGTAGCTATGGGGAACCGGAAGCGGAATACAGGCGGCTCGTCGGCGAAATCGAGATCCAGCCGCAGATTGTCCCTTGACGGGAACCGACGTTGACCCAGGTTTGGGCAAATGGCCCTCTATTATTTCGACCTCGATGACAATGGCTTAATCTACCATGACGACCAGGGCACCCATTGTTCGGCCTTCGATCAAGTCAAGGAGGAAGCCGTTCGCACTCTCGTTGAAATGATCAAGGAGAGCCTGCCAGATGGCGATCACCACAGGTTGACGATCAAGGTCCGCGATGACGGAGGCGGCGTGGTCTTGCAGGTCTCGCTGAACTTTGAGGTTGAGGCAGAGGGCCGTTACGGCGGTGGCAGTTCTCCCGATTCTCACGTCTGACAGCGTCCACGCAAATCAAGCGCCGCCAGAAACGCGCGCGCCGCGGCATGGCACGCATTATGCGATGGGCCATTGGAAACGAGAGTCCATGCTTGTCGGCAAAGATCGCCACTGCATATGGATCGCCAATCTGAACCCGGATCGAGCACTCTTTGCGCCTTAAGCATTACCGCCCCTCAAACCTGTTCAAAATGGCCCGACGTGAACCCGCGCCGCTGCGGCTATGTGATATCCGCTCAGCCGACAAGCGCCGGTGACAAAGCCGACAACCGCGCGGCTAACCTTGGTAAAAAACGTACATCAAAAGTTCTCCATCGGCCTATGGTTGCAAGGGAGCTAGGTGATTTATGCGCTGCTGGCGTTTGAGAGTTCGCCAGCTCTTGCTCATCCTCGGGAGGTTTACCATCATGGGCAAGGACCGTGAATGCGGTTAGATTTCGGCCTTCGATTTCGCCATGGTGCGCCAGGCCTTTCGGCAGTCGGCAAGCGAACAAGGGATCGCAGAGGGTCGATGGCCCGATCATGCGAAGCGGCTCTTCCAACAGCTAACCGATGAAGACCCCAACGATGACATGATCGGCTACATCATCGCGCCTTAGTACTGCTCGCGCTATCGCCGCACTGGGCCGATCCCTCGATAGTCATAGACCGCAGGTGGACCTTTGTTGCGTCCCTTCGGGACGTCTACGAAGGTCCCTCTGAGCCATTTGGCTTGGCTATTTCGCAAAGTCACCACTCGGTTAACCGCCCTTGCGGCGGCTTCGAACGGCGTCAACGCTCAACTTGGTGGGTCGCCTGCAACACGTCGTCTTCGATCTCTTCCACCCGATATGAGCTCATAGCCACCCCGGCCGAAATTCTACGCAGTGATGGACGATACCCTGCGATGGCGGGACCGCGCACTTGTATGAAAGTGCTATACGAGGAACTTAGCTGGCGGCATTCGCTTATGCATTCATGAGCACACGCGGCGTCAACTTCCTCGATCGCTGGATCGGCAACAATCTCCCCGAAACGGCTAAGGTCGACGCCGTCTCGATAAGTGAGTACACACACAAATTGTATGCCGACGCTAAAGCCTTGGGTATCAAACGCGAAGAGATCGACGAAGAAGTTGACGGCATATATCGGACGCTGGTCGATGCTGGGGTCCACTTTGATGCTGGCTTAACCGAATGAGCGTTCGCGGCCTTAAGTTTCTGGACAGGTGGGTGGCCGAGCAACTGCCCATTGTGGCGCGGGGCGATCCTATCGCCGCCAGCGACTTGGCGGATCCAATTAATAATGTTTAAGGTTTGATGGGTTGGATCGAGCCTGAATCGTTCGGGCTCTTTTGTCCAGATTTTGCAGATGTATTCAAAGGGCGTGAGGCCCTTGAGGGTCTTCAGTCGACGGCCGAAATTATAGGCTAAGACGAAATCGGCGAGATGCTGGCGCAGTTGGTCATGGCTCTCGTAGTAGAAGCGTTTGACGGTCGCATCCTTGATCGTGCGGTTCATGCGTTCGACCTGGCCGTTGGTCCATGGGCTGGGTTCGGCGCCGCGAGGATCGCGGCCAGCAATTCAGCCGACGCGTCCAGACCTGCCACTGCCTTGTGCAGCGCAGTGGTCGCGGCTGCTTGGTGATCTTCTGGCTTGCCGTTGTCGTTTGCGAGATCGGCCTTCACTGGCATCTTCATGGCGCGACTATGCGCCTTGCGGGAGCGGTCTACAACCGCACGACCTTATCGAGATGCCGGCGAATACGCTGGCCTTCCGCGAAGGCTACGGCGTAGGATTCCAGTTCGAATGATCGGTTGCTCTCTTTCCCCTCCTCAACCACGCGGCCTTGGACTAATGACCTGCCTCCTGCCGGTTTCAGCGTTCTCTTCGTGGTCGAACAGTGCTCGCCACAGCATGGCATCGGACGCTGCGGCTCCCAATGTCAGCAACGCAGTCCGCTTCGGTGGAAGGGCTGCATAGCTCCTGGCGGGTTTGCCGCTGCTTGTCCCGGCAAGGGACAAGATTACCGTCGAGCGACGGATTTCTTCGGGTTCACCTCTATCTTCATGCGACGGCCCCCGCTTCTGCGGCCGACCATCGGAAGGATACACCATCCACCCACATGCGGTGCATGACTACTGCTAGCTTTCGTGCGACGGCGATCTTTGCCTTCTTCAAGCCGCTGCGCTTGGCGATCCGGAGGCCCCAGGCTTTGAGCCCCGACCACTTCTCGACCCTCGTCAGGAGCGTGCCGGCGGCCTCAAATAAATAGGTACGGACAAGACTGTCTCCGCATTTTGAGATGCCCCTCTTGCGATCGATTTCACCCGACTGATAACATCGCGGTGTCAGGCCGAAGTACGCGCCAACGCTTCTGGATTTCGCAAACTTGGACGGATCATCGACCGCTGTCACGAACGCGAGGGCCGTGAGGACGCCCACGCCAGGAATGGCCATAAGCTGCCGGCACACAGCACTCCCTCGAGCACGGCTCATCAGTTGGCGGTCAAGCTGCCGAATCTGCTCCTTCAGGCAGGAATGGACGCACAGCATCGACCGGACGGTTTGATTGAGCATTGGGTCGCTATTGTCGCACGCCTCATCCACGAGCCGTTCGAACGGCTCGCCCGTTCGTCTTGACAGAATGACGCCAAAAGTTTTGAGAATGCCCCTGATCTGGTTGGTGACCTCTACCCGCATTCCGACGAGTTGAGCTCGTGCTCCAAGCATCGAGCGGACGGCGTGGCTGTCGAGACTCTTTACCCCGACCTCCCTATACCAGCCCGCCTTGACGATCTGAGCCAATCCATAGGCATCATTCTTGTCGGTCTTGTTTACCTGGCCACTCATGGTCGCCTGCGCATGGCGGGAATCAAGGCACAGCACCGGCAGCCCCATAGCCTTCAAGGCGTGCCAGTGCCAGGTCGACAAGGGACCGCTTTCGAGCCCTATGCGTACAACATCTGGTGCTTTGGATCTGATGTTTCCGGCTATGTCTTCTGGCGTCGATAGGCACTTTCCTTGCCAGACAAGCTTACCGTCATTGCCGATAACGCACAGGTGGGTCATCTCCTGCGAGACGTCTAACCCAACAAATTGGTCCATGTTGGCCTCCATGAGAATCACTGACGGCGAAGAATCTAGCATCGCCCGCAATTACCCCATGTCAGCATAGCGCCGGCCGCATGACGGGACGCGGGACCGACTGTCCCCGTCCGCGGGGTCCGCATCATGCATCAGGGATCGAACCCGCCCGCGGGACCGGATGCGGGCTGGGATTATGACAGCCCGGTCGCCGATCCTCTGCGATGCTCACCACCATCAGGTTCACTCAATCGAGTCCATCGTGGGGTCGCTCTGAAGCTCCGTCAACCGAAGGTTTTCCGAGAAGTGTTGTGGGAAGGTTCGACGAGGCGAGCGGCGGCTGCGCTCGGGACAAGCAAGCCAGCCGTCAGTCAACATGTGAAGCAGCTCGAGGTTGTGTGCGTCAAGTTCTGCAAAATGGGGCGGCCATGATGCTGGTCATGCGGCTTGGCGCAGAGCGAGCTTCTTGTGCTCGCG
>NZ_JAMYUQ010000027.1:0-60592 GCF_040323095.1 Mesorhizobium sp. M0058 | reverse complement strand
CTCGCCGGGGTTGTCAGGCAGAGCATCGGGACCGGCCTTGCCGTCGTTGATGTTGGCGGGCGTGATGGCGATCTCCTCGACCAGAGCTGTATCGGCGTCGGCACCGACATGGGCCTTGAAGCCATGAACCGCTGGTCGGCCCTTATGCTTGACCCAATGGCCCTCTTCGTCATCCTCACTGGCCGAGGCGATGATTGTCGCATCGACAAGCGTACCGGTCTTCACCTGAATCGCTTTGGCCTTGAGCTGGCGGGTGATCTCGTCGAACAGCGTCTTGTCCAGTCCATGGGCCACAAGGGCCTTTCGAAAACGCACGAAAGCCGTTCGCTCTGGTGTCGGCTCTTGAACCGAAAACCCGCAGAACCGTCGGAACGATCCTCTGTCGTCCAGCGAGTCGGCAAGCTTGACGTCGGACAAGTCGTACCAGATCGACAGCAGCATCGCCTTGAACAAGGCCTCTGGCGGCCAGGCAGGCTCGCCCTTCGCAGAGCAGGAAACCACACAAAGGGCCTGATCGATCGGCACCCAGTCAATCAGTCTGGCAAGCGCATCCAAAGACGAATGCTGGCCCCGATCAACAGCAAAACCAAACTTTTGCTGACCAATGCGCCGACGTGACATCGCATCCCTCAATCCATTGTACTGATTGAGAGAATCACAGATCAACACACCAGTCCAGAGACACCCGCGCACAGGTCTCCTTAGATCGTTCTTGCTCGTCACCTTCGCACCGACGAGAATTACCTGTCGGTCAGTCCACCGCTGATGCTGGCGGTAGTCGAGCAACTGGCCGATCACGGCGCGAATCGCGAAGTGCATCGTAGCCGCATCAGCAGGCTTGATCTCGACCATCACTTCCGGATTGCGTCAACCGCAACCGAAGGTCGTCGCGAAAACAAGCGGGAAATCAATCCGCGGATATCGCTCGCCGAGAAACGCTACGAACTGTTTGTGCAGACTGTCATGCTGAGGATGGACATTGATCTCGTACTTCCGCACATACCGTTTGTAGACGTCGGACGCTGCCGCTCCAGCCGGTCGGCCACGACTTCGATCATGAACAGGCGATGCCCCGACGGGAGCGACTGGCTCGCCTTCGATGATGCCTTTACTCTCTGACGAATGCTCTGGCGGATCGATCTGTCGTATCGTTCGCATACCACCAGCTTGCCTGGCCACTCCACCCTTTGACACGGTTCCTATCCCTCCGGGGCAGCACGAATGCATTTTCGGCGAGCGTCCTAGCCCTGAACGACCTGATCTTATCCTTGTAGTGCTGGGCGGGTTACGCCCCTTGAACTGAACCCATGTTCTGGGCGCACCTGCCGATCCAATTCGCCCTTAATCGTCTCGAACCGCTGTGAACGTACCCGTCATTGGCTGCAACAAATATGCATTCTTCGGCGCAATAACCCTGCTTACTCGAAATGCCCCGCCACCGAGAGGCGGGCATCCGCGCTCCGCCCGGCGTAGTCGTTCATCCACGCAACATTGCAGAACAAAATAGGCATTTCTCAGCCTCTATGGGACGTCATGACGGATTCGATCGAAGGTTCCTATGTCAGACGAGTTGGTTAGTTGAACCGTTTTGACGCGAATTCTAATCGAGCCTAATCCAGCTGGTGAATGGTAGATTGTGGCACAACAGCCTTGGCGATTTCACATAGGTGCTTGTGGTGCGTGAGATAGATGACCTGACCTGTGTTCGCCATCTCCCCAAACAATCTAAAAACTTCCTCCGAGCGAATATGGTCAAAGGTTTCCATGATGTCGTCGGCGATGAAGGGAACCGAGGGCCGGAATTGGGCGAACTCGTAATAACCGGCGAGCCTCAGTGCTAGGTAGAGCTGAAAGCGCGCGCCCTTCGAAAGCGCTTCAGCGAGCTTGGATTGCCCGTCGCGCTGCACCGCGATGAGAACCTCCTCGCCTTTGACGGGCTGGGTTGTAAGGCCTGAATACTGCCCACGGGTCATTAGCTTGAATGCGTCTGATGCACGCGCCATCATCCCCGAACGGTGGTTCTCACGGTAGATCCGCAAAGCATTTCCAGCCGACATGATACCAAGCTTCAGCTCAATGTAGCGAACGGCCTTCTCCTCGATTTCCAACAGGGTTGTGCGCCGTTCGGCATCCAGGCGGGCAACCGCGCTGTCACCGCCGATGGCGTCCAACTTGTCTGCCGCGCGGGTCTGTCGGATCAGCTGTTGCTGGATGATTTCATCGAACTGGCGAAGCCGCTGCTCGCCCTCAGCCTTCTCGACCGCGAGGCTGTCGAAATCGATCGCGTCCAGGATCGAGCGTGCCTGGTCGAATCCATCGACTGCGAGTTCCGTCACTATCCGCTCCTCAAGTTCGGCGACGGTAGTGCGCAAGCCATCGCGCTCACGCAGCAGCTCGTCGCGTTCGACTACCTCGGACAGAGTGGCGACGCCAAAGACGCCCAGCACTTCATTCTTGCGGCGTTCGTGTGCCGAAATCTCGGTGTCGAGGATTTCGCGCGCCTCCTTGAGGCGCTTCAGCTCGTTGCCGAGGCTTGCCTTCGTTTCACGTGTCCGCTCGGCACGCTCCAGGCGCTCGGCAAGGCGGGTGGCCAACTGCTCCGGCTCGCCATCCTTCGTCGGCTCGTCGGCTTCGACCGCAACGGCGATGACCTCGACCAGAAAATTGGCCCTGTCGGCCTCCATCTTGTCAATACGCAGCTGCAGATCCTCCCGTTCCTGCAGGCTTCTTGACAGTTCGGCCAATTGATCGAGCACAGCGCCAACGCCTGACGCGGACAGACCGCTTTCGAGCCACGTTCCCTTGAGCGCTTCGGTAATGCCGGCCAGCCATTCCTCCTCGCGACGCTCCGCCACCCCTACCGCAACCCGTCGGGCAGCTAGATCCTCTTCTTTGGAACTCACCATTCTGAGCGCCTCGGCATACTCGGCGTCCACCTTGCGCTGCCGGTCCAGAAACAGCTCCGCGATGGCCATGATTGCTTCGAGGGTGTCGCCGGGCTCTGATACTATGCCGACGCTTTCCAGCGCCGCTCTCATTTCCAAGTGTATCTGCTCGCCGGCGTCAGCGGCTCGCTCGGCTTTCAAGCGAGCAAGTTCGATCTGCTCCCAGGCAGCGAGCGCATCGCTGCGCGCCTCGATCTGATCCTCGATCCTTTCGATCAGGCGCTCAGACGAAGGTTCCAGGGCTTCTCCGAGGAGGTCGCTGGCGGCCACACGGATTTCCAACAATTGGGTATCCGCATCCTTGACGAGCTGTTGGCTTTGGATGCCGTTTCGTGACAGGTTGGCAGTGGCCTCGGCCAGGGCACGCGTCATTGCCCGGATCTCGGCCATATCCGCCGCGCCGGCCAGCCGGCCTGCGCTGGCAACGTCATCGCGCGTCAGTGCCACGGCGAAATCGTCAGCGGTGTCACCAGTCAACACTGCGCGGTGCGTTGCCCACGCATCATCGCGGAGACGGCGGATGGCGGCAGCCGCTTCATCGTCGACAACGTCGACCGAGGCTCGAAGGGCATCCAATCGTGCGGCGAGCATTGCATGGTTGCCCTCGTATTCGGCGAGGCGTTCGGCAAGTACCGCGGTGTTCCTTGCCAGTACTGACGCTACTGTCTTCCAGGCGGCAATCTGCCCGGCGCTCGGAACCGCAACGTTGGCGAGAGCGAGGGCATCTCCGTTCCATGGACGCAAGCGAGCCAGCAATGCCTTCCATCGGATTGTTCCCGCATCTCCCGCCTCGCGAGCCGTCTTGATCTCTGCCTTGTGTCCGCTTGCTCGCGCTTTCGACAAAGCCGAGCCCAGCCTTGCCCTGGCGGGTTCGGGCACCGCCCTTTCCTCGCCGACCCGCTGCCTTGCCACCTGCAACGCATCGAGTGCTGCCGCCGCCTCGTCGCGGGCGGCGCGCGCCCCCGTAGCAATACCGGACCTCTGCTCGACCATAGCGCGAACGACGCCAACTGTGACGGCAGGCAGAAGCAGTGCGGCAGGATCCGGCTCGGAAGACCGGCCCAACGCGGCAAGGCAGCTTGCCACGGTGTTGTTGAGGATTTGCAGCCCCATCCTGCGAGTGGGCAAGTCAAAGCCAGCCGCGGTATGGCGCACCTTGCCCTCCGCCAGGCTGCGAATGCGTTCGGAAATCGACAGGATCCGTTCGTCCTCGTGGACCGCAGTGACTTTTGCCGACAGCCGCTCGATCTCATCGATGTTTGCGGACAGTCGCGTTCTGAGGCTGGCATCGTCATCGATCAGTTCGGTGACACTTCCCGTCCATGTCCGGGCTGGGGAGGTGATGTCCGGCAGCTGATCCAGCCGGGCAATCTTGCGGCGCATATCCGCCAGCATCGGCGCAGCACGTACGTAACGAGCAATGGTATCCAGCCTGGCCACCAGCACCGCCCGATCGCTGATGGTTCGGCCGTACTGCTGCGATGCATCGAGACGTTCGGCCTCCAGCCCCTCATAGGTCGATGCAAGTGTGTCGATCGCATCCCTGCGCGACTTCACGTCAACAAGGCGCTTCTTCAGCAGCGCCAGTTCGGTGCCATGCGCCTGCTTCCGATACAGCGCGTCTGCTTCGGCCTCGAGGGCGTTCAACGTATCGCTTGCGTTCCCAAGACCGGCGCTGGCCGTGAAGAGGAGCTTGCCGAGGTCGCCCCGCGACTCCAGGATCGATTTTCCGCCGGCTTCCAGCGTCTCGTCATCGAGTGAAAACATAGTCGTGTAAGCGTCACGCGACAGTCCGGCGAGATGCGCCGTGATCGCCACCTCGCTCACCGATTGGCCCGTCGCGTTCAATAGCGAATTAGTACGCTGTTTCGTACGCGTGAACGTGTGCTCGGAGCCGGCCAGTTCCAGCACCCCACCGATGCGCATGGCGCTGTACTCATGCAGGAAGTTGTAGCGGCTCCGTTCCTCGATGCCGAACAGCAAATCTAGATAGGCGGAAAGCGCTGTCGATTTGCCGGCCTCATTCAGGCCAAACACGATATGCAGATCAGGTCCGGATTCCGGTTTGGGTCCGAAGTCGATCGTACCATCGGTGAACTTTCCATAGCGAATGAGGTCAAGGCGCTGCAGCCTCATGACGATCCACCGGACTTAAGGCGGGAAGTCACCAAGTCTGCGCCCTTGGAAAGCACCTGATCGAGGAACCGTTCCAGCCCGGCTTCGTCCTTCCCAGCAAAATCCCGTCCGTCGGCCGGAAGGTCGGCGACCATCCTTTGGACGAACGCCCTCGCCTCGGCGCGGAAGGCATCCGAGGTGGCATCGGCGCGCATGGATTGCTCGAGTTCGAAAATCGGATCAGCAGTATCCTCGGCCGTCTCCGCCCGAGGTGGCGCGAGGTCAAGCTCGAGCTTCTCCACCCACGTATGGCCTAGCTGTTCCGCAGCCTGTTCGGCTTCGGCAAGAAGGAGATCTCTGTCGCGGATCAGCGCCCATAAGAATGGTGATGTTCCTGTTAGGCCAACGCGGGCCACAGCATGACGCGAGCGGACGGTGGCCCGCATCTCTTCGAGTGCGTAGCGAACACGCGCGACGGCTTCCGGCCACTCAACTGCTCCGGTAAGGTCGACGCTGACCCGCTCGAACTGCGCAACGCTGGTCAGCCTTTCCTCGACCTCCACCGAACGGTCGTCGCGCACCGTTACTAGGGAAACTGATTTCTCACTGGCCTCGTTAATGTCCCTCCCCTGCGGTATTCCCGGCATCACCACCGTGCTTGCGCCGGAATGGACTTGGCGAAGATGAATGTGGCCAAGCCCCCAATAGTCGAAACCGTGGGCGTGCAGGTCAGCGATGCTGCAGGGCGCGTAAACGTCGTGACCGGGCGATCCGGCCAGACTGGTATGCATGATGCCAATATTGACGGCTCCTTCGCGAGCAGCCGGATATTTGGGCAGCAGGCTGTCCGGCGCCTTAGGGTTCGCAAAGCTCAAACCATGGAAAACGACGTCCACACCGCCGGCTGTCTGCAATACCGACTGAGCACGACCGCCAAAAATGGTCACGGTGTCAGGAAACACCAGCTGTTTGGAAATCCGCGACAGGGCGTCATGATTGCCGCGGATCTTGAAAACCCTGATGCCGGCCTGGTGCAGGCGTGTCATCTGCGCTGCCAGGAACCGCGCCGTCTTCATCGAGGTTTGATCACCATCGTATAGGTCGCCGGCTATTACCAACGCATCCACGCGTTCCTCTAGGCAGAGATCCACTATCGAAACGAATGCCTGGCGGCTGGCGTCGCCCACGAGCCCGGCAAGATCGGGATTACGCATCGCGAGCGAACGCAGCGGCGAGTCGAGATGAATATCGGCCGTGTGTACGAATCGAAATGCCATTCAGCCTCCGCCAGCAAAAGAGGTGTTCCGAGCTTCAACAGAGATTGCAACGAGGGCTCTACAATGCCCGGTCACACTTCAGCTAATGCCTCGCTCGCGGACTCGCCGGCCACCAACAAACCGTCTTGGGGCCGCAGCAAGCCCTTGGCAATCAAATCGGCGACCCCAGCTGAAATCAACTGCCGCAATTGTGCACTTGTGGCTTTGAAGCCCAGCATTCTCGCAACGGTTATTGCGATTTCTTCCTCCGTCGCACCGAGGTTGGATTTCACGACTTCCATGGCGCCTTGGGCGACTTCGTCCTGCGCAATCATTTCGGGCTTGCGCAATCCAGCGGACACGACGCCGCTGCGATCCCTGAGACTAACAGGAGCACCTGGCTTGAAGCAGAAGCTGCCCCGACGGGCTACTGCACCACCTCTCTGCGCTATGCCTACCCCTCGCTCGATTGCATCCTGAATCCTGCCACCGGCCCGCTGCAGACCCCACGCGCCCCGAATACGCGAAACTATTTCGTCGACATGGATTGGTGTTTCTATAGCCACCACCTGCTCGACCAGTCCGGCCATGATTCCGCTGGGCGTCTCGTGGAGTTCGAACGATCCCGGTCGGTTTAGTTCGGCCTCTTCGTAGGCTCGATTGGGTATCTCGGATCCCTTTGTGCTTTCGAGACCGATTTCCGTCACGTTGCCTCTGTCGACCGTAACAACCTGCACGGCTACAGCACGATTTCTCTGGACCCCCAATTCGGCCCGCTCATCGAGCTCTTTTCTCGCAGCCTCAATCGCTAATATGGTTCGCTCCAGCTGCTCGCGTGGCCTCTGAAACCAGTCAGCGTTCCAGATGCGATGGATTATCCAACCATGGTCTTCCAGAACAGACTGCCGTAGCCGGTCTCGATCTCGGGCCGAGCGCGATGAATGATATTCTGCGCCATCACATTCGATGCCAAGAATATAGCGGCCTGGCCTCTCCGGATCAGCAACCGCGAGATCGATGAAGAAGCCTGCAATGCCAACCTGAGCATGAACCTGGTAACCCTTTCCGATCAGCGCGTTGGCTACCTGCTCTTCAAAGATTGAATCCATTTCGCGAACCGTGGCCTGGGCAAGCGAAATTCGCCCTGTTCTCGCGTAGTGCAAGAAGAGCTTGAAGGCGAAGATGCCTTTCCCTTTGCCACGCTCCAGGTCGATGTCCTCGTCTGTGATGGACGCGAATACTTCGCAGCTGCGCTTGGCGCGGCTTATGAGGACGTTGAGCCGACGCTCGCCGCCTTCCGCACCAAGAGGGCCGAAACGCATGGCCATGTACCCCTGCGCATTCTTGGCATACCCCACTGAGATCATGATCACGTCGCGCTCATCGCCTTGAACATTTTCAAGGCTCTTGACGAAGAATGGCTCGCTGGGGTGCGCGTGAAAGAACTCCTCCGTATCGGGATTTAGTCGCCGCAGCCCTTCGAGTTCATCCTGGATCGCGCGGCGTTGGCTAACCGAAAATGTTGCAACGCCTAGAGTCTCTCGCGGGTTCACCTTCGCATGACGGATGATCGCTTCGGCTACTGCTCTCGCCTCTACCGGATTGGTTCCTGTGCCACCGGAATCGAAGACCCCCTCTGGCACATGCTGAAACCGCAACCCCATGCCTGCCTCTTGGGTATAGGGGCTTGGCACGATGAAAAGCCGGTTCTCGTAGAACTGGCTGTTCGATACGGCGATCAGAGATTGGTGACGGCTACGGTAGTGCCAGCGGAGCATACGCTGCGGCAAGCCGCGGGCCGTGAACAGGCCGAGGATGCTTTCTATGTCGGCGACCTGCGCGCCCTCACCCTCGTCATCTTCAGACTGCGAGCCTGTCACCTTCGCGAAGAATGTCGTGGGTGGCAGTTGGCGTTCGTCGCCAACAACGACCACCTGATTGGCCCTGGCGATCGAGCCAAGCGCGTCCACAGGCTGTATCTGAGACGCCTCGTCCATCACAAGAAGATCGAAGGACATCCTGCCGGGCGACAGGAATTGGGCCACCGAAAGCGGGCTCATCATGAACACTGGCTTGAGTGCCTGGATGGCAGGCCCTGCCTTCTGCATCAACTGCCGGATAGGCATGTGGCCCCGTCTGCGCGCCATCTCAGAACGAAGCAGTCCGACTGGTCCAGCTCCGCCGTCTCTTGAAGGAATTTTTCGGTGATGAGCCGTCACAACTTCGATGGCACCGGCCTTGATCCTCTGTCGGTCCAGATCGGCGAAGTCACGTACAGCCCTGGAATGCAGTTCCCCGTCGAACCTTGCCAGCTCCGGCTCATCGGTCGCCATCGCTAGAAACATCCGTTCGTAGTAGGCCATATCGAAGACTGATCGCGCCGATCCTGTTGTAATCTGGCCGTCGGCCAGGCCGTCTATCAACTGTCCCAGTCCAGCCTTTCGGGCTGTTTCGGATCGCTCTCCATAGGCAACCCATTTCGAGAGCTGTTCCTGATGATCGAGCCACCCCTCCAGTCGAGAAACAACCTCGACTATCGCGACGTCTGGAAAATCGTCTACTCCAAACAAGGAGGGAGCATCGGCTTTCAAATCCCCTGCAAGCGCCTTCAATTCCCGCGCTGCCGCTTGGGCCGCTTCACGCGCTGAACGCGCCAAGTTTGCGATCTCTTTTCTTTCAGGCAACCGCGCAGCCAAATGCCGGATTGAGCCATTTTCTCTCAGCCAAAGTTCGGCTTGCGCGAGCGCGGCCCAATCGGATCCTCGACCGAGCCACGACGAGCCAAATGCGAACTTGCCAAGGCTTTCCCCGTCCTCGATCTCTTGATCAAGCGCTTGTAGTCTGCCTAGTCGGCGCAGTATCTCCACCCGCTCACTGATCAGATCTGGAACGTCAGTCAGCACCTGTCGTGACGCGTCATCGGCTTGAGCTACAGTGCTTGCCTTCGCTTCCATCAGTTGCAGCGAGGCCCGCTCGGGGGAAGCCACGTCACCTTGCATGGATGACGCAAGGTGGCCTAAATCGTTCCAAAACCCCTCGATGATCGGCTGACCGATGTCGATCACCTTACGAACTCGCACCGCACGCGCGCCCGCTTCAGAGCGCTCCGCCATCCGCCCGGCTATAATTCGCGGTTCCGAGCCAAGTCCCCTCAGCGTGCGCATCCACTCCACTAAGGCCTGGAGTGGTGCCGAAGACGATCTCTCACCGCGCCAATCGGCTCCGAAGGCGGAACCGCCAAAGGCGTCGCCTTCGCGCACTTTTGCTGCGGCCGCTTGGCCCTTCATTAGAATGTCGAGGAGACCCACTATCTCCGCCGCAGGCGCGCTAGGGGCCACCAAAATAGTCCGCACAAGTGCAGTGGCACGACGGTAGTCACCATTCAATGCTTTCAATATTCCCGTGTGCTCGGCGAGCGCTTGCCGCGCCGCGGCCACGTTGGTACTCCACGCGGCATCAACAACTTTGCCCTGAAGCTCGGCTCTAGCAGTCTCTAGCGTTGCTACGCTGTCGGCAAGGTCACCAGCCTGTTCCAGCCCGGAGTCCCAAACTGTGGCTGCGAATGCCTCAGGGCTCGCATCGGGGGCTGCCGCAACTCTCTCGCCGGTCATCACTAACCTGAGGAGTCCTCCAAGCGTGTCCGGTAAAACGGTAGACCCCAGTTCTTGATTTAGCCGCTCAGCTTCTTCTCTTAAGCGTGGGAGCAACACGGTTAGCTGGCGCGCACGAACGAAACCATCTTTCGGAAAGTCTGAAGGAAGCTTAGCAAGCTCTGTCTCGAGACCTTCAATTGGCGTATCGATAGCCGTCGCCACCAACTGCTCCGACAGTTCCTCGGATTTGCGGTTGAAATCTGTTCCTGTCCAGAGAAGCGATGCAATGTCCTTTGGACGCTCATCCCAAACCGGCGAGACTAGCGCCTCGGCAGGAAGTCCAGGTGCGGACGCGAGAAGTTCAGCGCGATCTTCTACCTCGCCGCTGTCGCTGAGGATTTGCGGAGGCTTCGCCTCGATCCGCTCAGCAATATCGGCCAGTTTGGCGTGCAGAGCCTTTGCTTGATCCAGCGACGACGCAATGCGTGGGACGAGCCTCTCAATGGTCGTTGGTAGAACGACATCCAGGCCAACTCCCCGCCATGGGTGGTGGATCGGCAAGCCGATCTCGTTGATCCGCTGAGACACGTCATCGAGAAGTTTGCGACGTTGCGAGACACCGTCATTCGTCCAAGCGGTGGCATCCTCAAGTTCAATGTCAACTGGCTTTTGCCCGTTCTGCCTTAGTCGGGTTAGCTGGCCAAGAACCTGGTATGGAGTGAGTTCGGACGTTCCAAATGGAACATGCATCCTTGTAGCATGTGCATTGAGTTTGTCCCTAGCCTCCAGCAGGCGTTCAGTAAGGGAAGAAGCAAGCTGTCCGCGAGGCGATCCGAGTTGCCAGGTGCGCCGCAACTCCTCCAGCATCATGCGCTTGTTTGCCTTGTTGCTATGGAGCTCAAGGCAGGCGTCCCCCACCCCCGCAGTGTCAAGCCGTCGCTTCACGACCTCAAGTGCGGCCATTTTTTCCGCAACGAACAGCACGGTCTTTCCATCGGCAACGGCCGACCCGATAATGTTTGCGATCGTCTGCGATTTTCCTGTCCCGGGAGGACCTTGGATAACGAGGTCGCGACCCTTTCTTGCATCATGGATCGCCAGCGTCTGAGAACTGTCACTGTCGACGATATGCAACATTTCGGCAGGCGCGATATGCGGATCAATCGCAATGTCGTCCGACATCAGCGGTTCGCGTGTTTCGAAACCATCTGAAAGAAGCGAGCGGATCTTCGGTTGTTCGATAATCTTTGCGCCATCCGGCCAGAGATCCGGATCCAGGTCACGGTACATCAAGAACTTAGCGAACGAGAAGAAGCCGAGCACCATATCATCGGCAAGCACCTGCCAACCCTCTTTGGTCGACACTGCTTCGGCAACGGCATCGAGATAGGCCGAGACGTCGAAGTCGTCTCCTACTTCAAAACGCGGCAGGGCGAGCTTGTGAATGCGGTCGAGATAGAGTTCCAAGGAGAGGTTTGCGGTAAGATCTTCCGTACGAGCTCGCAGCCGAAACTTTTCTCCAGCGGCCCCTCGCTCCAGCCGTACCGGGACCAAAATGAGAGGAGCCTGACGGATGTTTTCTTTGTTGCTCGGGTCAATCCACTTCAGCATGCCAAGGGCCAGAAAGAGGATATTGACGCCCTGCTCTTCCTCAAGTGTGCGGGCATCGTGGTAGAGATCAAGGAGCCGGCGCTGCAGCCCCGTTGGGGTCATCCTCGTCTGAAGCTTGGTGTCAGAATGTCGCGCAGATACCCCTCTATCGTCGAATCCTTCGTCCTCAGGCTGAGCAAGAGCAACGGGGGAATAGTCGATTTCCTCGTCTGGAGGGCTGCTTTCAACCTGGCCTGCCTTCGGCCGATCCGGCTTGCCGGCCAGGAAGGTAAAAGCCTTTCCTTCGCTCACCAGCAATCGATAGATCTCAGACGACCTCTCGTCGACAATATCGATCGTCTTCGCGCTCTTTGAAAACCGTGGCACATTCAAAAGTCGGTTGCGAGCAGAAAGGTCGAGCAATTCCATCCTGGCTCGCTCGAGCTTTTCCTTTAAAGGCAGATCGCTTTGGAAGACCGATTTTTCAACTTCCGACACTCACACCCCCCTGATAGGCTGGACACATAGAGCCTAGACAAGGGCTGTCCGCAACATAAAATGCTGGTTTTTCAACCTCGAATGGCAACCACCAACACTTCAATCGTTTAGTATTGTGAGCACTGCGGCTTGGTGGAAAAATTGCGGATGTTTGTTTAATGTTCCGGACACTTCGCATCCCCACCTTGATCTCGAGGTTCCCTTTCGGACAAAATGCCATCATACGTGTGGACGAGGTATTGGCAGCTCTGGCATCCGCCTCGCCGGCCACGACCAACTGGCGCACAAGCCGACTTCTTTTTGAATCGGCCTCCTAATTTCATTCCGAGAAAACTTGTAGGCTCCAGCGCGGAAAGATGGTCGTGTTTACGGAAAAGGTAACTACAGAGTCGTGACTTCGGGCTGATCTGCGAAGGCACCATGGTGTTCAAAGCGCCGAACTACAAGGCAAACCAGCGCCAGCGAAAAAAGCGCCTATGAATGGTGCAGAGGCACGTTACAAATCATGCAGCTTGCGTTTCGCAAAGGATCGGAAATTGAATAACAATCGCTATTCTTATCGTCGCCGCGCGCGACCAAGGCGCGGCGCGGAACCAATCGTCCGCAGACGTTTCTCTCCAGATGTGCGCTTGCCTCTGATCGTGGTGATCGTGGTGGCCTTGGCTGCTTACGCGACCCACTATTTTACAGGCTCGGGTGACCAGTTACGTGGTCTCGATATAGCAAACTCGGCCGGGTCGAGACGGGCGCCGATTGTAGGCATAGCATCGGTGATTGATGGAGACACGATAGAGATCCACGGGCAGCGCGTCCGCTTCAACGGCATCGATGCACCCGAAAGCCGCCAATACTGCAATGACGCTAGCGCACATCAATACCCCTGCGGGCGCCGGGCGGCCGAAGCATTGGCGAATTTCCTTGCGGCTTCGCAGCCTGTCCAATGCACATTTGTTTCATGGGATCGGTACCGTCGCTTCGTCGGCGATTGTCGGCGCGCGGACGGTGTCAGCGTCGCGTCCTGGATGGTCGAACATGGCCAAGCCTTGGACTGGCCCCGCTATAGCCACGGCGCCTATGCGCAACAGCAAACTAATGCTGAAACCGCAAAGGTTGGAATCTGGATTGGGACGTTTGACAACCCTTGGGATTGGCGCGAACAACATGCCGAATCTGCGAGCCCAACCAAAAGCCCCTTTGGGCTTGTCAGCCGTCGCCAAGTAGCACAGAGCTACTCATGCCAACCTCGCCGGTTGTGCACGCAGATTTCTTCTTGCGAAGAAGCACGTTGGTATCTCGCCAACTGCACATGGGGGAGCAAGTTGGATCGAGATAGCGACGGGATTCCGTGCGAAGGCGTTTGCTGACCTGGGCTCACGCTTTGAGCCCATCCCCAACCATCACTCCCTAGTGTGCGCATTTCGCGTTGTGAATTGGCGGTCGGAGCTTCGATGCAATTGCGCGAGTGCCGATAGAGCCTGGCAAAAGGGCTGGCTGACGTTTGTCTTGGAAAATTCCACCAGCTCGTTAAGTCCGGACGGGCTAGAAAACCGCAACGCTTCGTAGCGGCATACAGGGATCTGCCGATTGTCTTTGAAGCGCTTGTCAGGCCCGCCGTTTTTGTTTGGGTGAGCCCAGGTGTAGCTCACGATCTCCGCATCAGATGGAACTTTGCCGGTCTCGATAAAATTACTCGGGGCGAATTGGGTCTGCAGATCGGCATATCCGACTGCGCCGTATCGGTTTCCGTCCTTCACCAGCACTAGGTCAGGCATGAAGAAGAGCACCTGCCGACCCACATGGATTGAAGGAGGAGTAACGTTGCTGCGTACAACCTTCGGCAAGGAGCTTGTAAGTGTCGTGGGCTTTTTGTCGACCAGCATGCTGGCCCCGGCATTTCGCTTCCAAGCAGTCAGATCCTCTATCTTGCCGTCGGCAGCGACATGCCATCTCCCTGCGCAGCCGGTGAGAGTTTCGAACGCGCCGACAAGTCGCCCGTAGGCGGCCTCCGCGTCTTTTTCCAGATCGTAATAGAGCACGCTCACCCGGCGGTAACTGTCAAACCATTTGCCAATGAGCATACCCGGCACAAAGGCACCGATGCCCAGCACCGGTGCGGCACCTCCGAGCTTGGTCCCCGCAAGGAAACCTGCGATCCCGAACAAAACCGCGAGTGCTACGGACAGCCGCGTCTGCGATTGCCTGGCATTGATTTCATCGAGCACATTGGCGAATGTCTCGTCACGCATTTCCACCACATCGCGGGACTCGATTTCTCTCATCACGACGCCATCAGAGACGTATTCCGGGCGCGAGGATTGTGGACGGGGTTGCGGCGCAGATGGGGTCTGAGAGAGCTGGACTACCTTCTTCGCGCTGGCCTTGCCTAAAGTGCCACGATAGTAGAGCCCACCCACGCCGGCGTGGATGTAGTGACCTCTTGGCCCAGTGCCGATGCGGAGGCCCTTCACGCCAACGGAAGCGCCAACCCCACCGGACGAAAAGTTAAAGCGGAATGGTCCCGCACTGATCGATTTTCGAACGTAAAACCCCATAGCCCAATCCCCCCAACTCAACTGCCGTACCGGCTAAGGCGCCAGTCTCTCGTCCCCATTCATGGCTTGGCGCCACCAACCGGCGCCAATTTTGATCGCTGCCTCACCCTAATCTCGATGCGCCTTCGAGCCCGTACATCGCCAATCTGCGCTCCGTCGGTGAGATGATCGCCGGGCAGGATGAGCTGACCACCAGACATCGGCAAAATCGTAAACCCCTTTAATGCGGGCATGTCACTGAGCACACTTGTAACTGAAATCGCGCGGGCCAGCCCAAGACCGGCATTGTCGGCGGGATGGAGTGAGCCGATTTCCACTTTCCCTGACAGGACCGGTTGGAGCCCCTTGTCCATGTTGGAGGATTCGCCCGCCATTGCCTGTTCGTCCGTGTGTCCAATTACCTCAATCACGTCGACACCGTACGAGGTCGCAGTCCCGGCGATGGTCTTCGCAAGATCGCGCAACTTTGTTTTGAAGGCATTCGAAAGCTCTGCGCTTCCGGTATCGAAATTATAGCCATCCAGTTCGCTGAGACTGATGATCGGCGGCCAATCGTGAGGTTTTGCTGCTTGCGTCGGCTCTGCAGCCTCCTTGAGCACATCAGCCAGATCCTGCAGCCCTTTGTCGGTGCCGGCGTAACCAAATTCTCTCAAGACCTTCGCCGCATCTATCATGGCCTTGGTCTGATCAACGCTTATGTCGTTGTCCGCAAGGACTTTCGCGACAGGGGCATTTCGCACGACCTCCTCCAGAGAAATACCTGCTTCCTTGACCGACTTAACAGCATCCTTGGCCAGGACCAGCTCGCGCCATTGTTCGTCGGGAACGGTTCCTCCCCTCGTGGGCTGAAACACCGCTTTTATCTGAGCCAGAAGCCGCTTGTTCTCGGCTTCGAGCCTCTGCACGTTTTCCTTGTTTGATTGAGTGGCTCGCAGTGCCTCATCGGTCTCTTTCTGCTTTTTCGTGATGATAGCACCGGCTGCTAGCAACAGGCAGAACACCAAAAGCAGCATCGTCTCGGCCATGGTCAGGCCCAGTATCAAACCGCGGCCAAAACCCTTGCGCTCGAAGGCGACCGAAGTCCCGCCAGCGTCACTCACCTGCCCCACCAACTGGTTCGCTTAGGCGGTTCCGTTCGTTCGGCGGGAGGCTCGCTTCCCAGAGTTTGGAAAGCGTCTGGTTGGGGCTCACGCTCGACCCGAATTGGTGCGCTCTCGACGGTGTCATTTGCGGCCAGATTTGCCAGTGGCTGTTCAATCGCGATAGGAGCGTTGAGAGGGGGAACAGGCCTCGGCGCGTGAAGGGTTCTTCCTGCCAAGGTTGCGACAAGGTCTCCGGTGTCCTTGCTTTGCTTTTGCACCACTGCGGCAAGCGCCTGGGTCAAGCGTTGTTGCGCTTGGACGCTCTCCGCTGTTTGCTCTGCGGCTGCCACAGCCTTTTCCACACCTGCGGCCACTTTAGCCACAGCATCAACGATGCCCGCCATGCGGGCTTGCTGTTCCTGCGAAGCCGTCTCTGTTTTGACAGCATACTGAGCGACCGCGCTGCCAAGAAGTTTCACCATCGGCGCCAGATCGTTCTTAAGGACCTCATCAGGGACGACAACCTTCTCCAACTTGGTGGCTACGCTTTCGGCCTGTTCACCCAGTCTGCCAACTGAAGAGGACATTGAGCTGTTGGCTTTGTCGAGCAGATCGGCTGCCGCCTCGACGCGCTGTGCGATCGACGAGAACTGACTTTCGATCTGCCCAAAATTGTGGCTCAAAGCATTGCTGAGCTTTCCCGAGGCCTCTTGAACTGGTCTGATCGATTCCATCGCGATTTTATCCAGGGCCGATCTTATGTGCTCTCCGTTCCGCTCCGCTTGAACGGCGATTTCGGCAAAACCCTCCTCCAACATCTGATTGCTTACGCGGCGAAAGTCAGCGAATTCCCTGGTTACACTTTCCATCTCGGCTCTTACACGCCGCGTCATATCCGCGAGTTCGTGCCTGACCGTCCGTTCGATGTCGGCAGGATCGCGGCGCATCTGATTGTAAAAGATCCGCAAAGCAATGCCCGTGATCGTCGACGTCACCGCGATACCAAAGTTCCTCACGATTGTGTCGGTGGATCCTTCGGAACCAAACTGAAACAGCGATACGCCGAGACTCGTCAACGTAAACAGGAAACCCATGTAGTAGAGATTGTCGCCTGTTTGCTCATCGTGGAGCCGTAGCTTGCCGGTGAAGACGGACGCGGCAAGATAGATGAGCATCAGGCACACCGGTGCGCTCGCCGCCATTATAGGGTCTACGCCCGACAGCTTGGCTATTGCGATGAACACGCAGCCACCCAGGGTTAGCGTCGCAAAGACGAAAAGGGGCAGGCTCGGATGTCCTAAGAACGACTCCCCTCGCTTCTTGGCCATTAGTTTAACCCCTCCAACCCTACCAGCTTCTCAAAATCACCATGATGGCTTTGAACCCACCGGGTCCAGAACTCTGCATGTTCGAAAGAGCCAAATGGCTTCTTCGCCCTATCGACGTAGAGTATCGTAAACCCGACGCCATCGAGCGATGTCCCGTAAGTCCTGTCAGCCGCGCTATCAAGGTACTTCTGATAATCGAGACCCGAACGATATTGTGAGTACAGCGCCGTATGTTCGATCATATCTGACGCGACTATTATTCGCTTAGCGGTCTTCTCTTTCGCCAAACTGCTATCGAATAGCGACAGTTTGATTTTCTGAATTCCGGCCATGATCGGAGATTGGCTCGCGGATTCTCCATTGGGAATCTGGTCGGGAAGGTTCGTCAAAGGGTCCTCGAACGCATCTTCCCATTTCTTCTGCCGCCGAGACGGATTGTTCGTCCAGCTGTCGACCGTCGAGCCGTCGCCCGGATTGCATCCATCAAACATCACAGTCAGGTCGCCGGGCCTCGCGCCCAGCGTCAATATCTTGAGATAGCCGCCAGGCTCGACGCGCCCAATGGTCTTGCGGAATTCATTCTTCAGATCCGCCATGGTTATCGGCGAAATCGGGTCGGTGGCGTCGATCAAGACCGCTGTCAGGCTCACAGGTCCGTTCAGTGGGCAATTCGTGCTGATGTCGATTTGGTCCTTCCCGGATCTCGACCACATCCAAACAAAACCGGCCAGCATCACAGCCGACAGCACGGCCAATCCGGCTGCTGCGACAATTGTGCCGCCACTGCCTTTCTTTCTTCTGCGACCCCGCCTAGCCATTCACGCTATCCGGATGAAGCTTGTCGAGATCTCGGTACTGTTCGATCCCGCGCTCGCATTCCAGCCCGATGAGCCGCACTTGAGCGTTGAGTTCTTCCTGCGCGTCACGAATTGAGGCGCCCAGGTCCTTCTCGCTCCATTCATCGTCGGACGATATCAGGGGTTTTATGCGCTCAAGTTTGTAGGGTGTGGCAAAATGTTTTGGCGCTGGCTCTGTGCGGGCCTGGAAATTGGCCTCCCTGTACTTTGAGAGAAGCTGGTTGCAGGCTCGCTCCAGCTGGTCTTGATGCTGCACAAAGAGCGTCAGCAGCCTCGACCGATGGTCGATGATCGCTCGATGCTCCCTGCGTCTGCTCCCCAGCCGCTTGACGATGTCCTCCACCTTCTCGTTGTGCTCATCGCGCACCTCTTGCAGAGCCTCGATGAGCTCGCTCTTGCGCTCGATGTAGTCTTCCCGGCGAGCCACCAATCTGTTTTCGACACCCGCATAGCCCGGGTATGGGTCGAGAACGAACCAGCCGTCGATAAACGCAAAGATCGAAAACATGAGACCAATGCCGAACAGAAGCCAGGATTTCACGTCCATAAGGCCAGCCGGATTGGCGAGCATGCTGCGCACGACCTCGACGCCGGCTCCGTCCACAAAGGACCCGCTAACCTCGCGGTAATGCGCAAGCGCTAGGTTTATGGTCAATGCCAAGCCGATATAGGCCACTATCGACAGCGCGCCGATCAACTTCACAAAAAGCGATCTGTGAGTCACCAGGCGTGCACAGAATATTGCGAACAGCAGAGCGGCGCCGATGTTCAAAAACGAGAAAGCGGCGGCTTCGAGGAGCCCGCCAAAGAATCCCTGTTCATTTCCCTTTGCGAGGAAATTTCCGTTCATCGCCGTTTCAATGAGGAACAGGAAGATTAGCAGGGACACTCGGAAAACATGGGCCGCTCCGTGTTGAACCCTCACAGCCCGGACAAGCCCGTGCTTCTGTTTGAACCAGTCGTGTTCTTTCTCCGCATCGTTGAGCGATTTGCGCAATCCGTGAAGTTCGTCCAGGCCCACCGCGATCGAGGCCTTGAAATCGGAAACACTGGCGGCGTTCGCCTGACGGATCAGACCAAACTGCTCTTCAAAGTCGAGGCCAGCCAATCGGCCGGAGAGTAGCTGTAGGCTGTCTTCGAGTGTGTGATGTGCGGCCTTCTTTTCGTCCTCGACCCTCTCGATAACTGTGTGCTCTATATCGTCGAAATTCTTGGCCGTTTTCGGGGGCTGGTTAGCCTCGCCTCGCTGCGTTCCACGACCTTCAAGATCCATTTCGCGATCAATTTTTGCGACATCCAAGCTATTGAACAATTGGGTGCTGGCGCGGAAATCGTGATTTGCCTCTAGTAGAGACTCCCGCAGTTTATTTAGCTTTTCGAATTTTATTCCCACAGCACCGCACCCATTTTTGTACCTCTGCCCGCACAAATGGCTTCTATGCACAGTAGAAGCAAAGGGCAACTGCGTCTTCGCAACTTTGCGGTCCACTGCTCACGAGACGATCGTCTGATGTAAAAATGACAACGATAGGTGCCGTGGCAAGCGGACTTGGGCCAATGAATAGGCCAGGCAGCATACTCTTCTCCGCCGGGCTTTGTGGCGAAGGAACTGAAGATCACGCCAATGAGCTGCTAAAAATCGACTCCAGAGGCGTTCGCGCAGTAGCAGAAGCGGGCGCCCGGGGCGCGCACCACGCCACCAAAGTAAGCGCCGTCAATCTCGACCTCGCCTTCAAGGGTTTCGTTCTTGGTTTCAGCCGACAGGCTTCGCGCAGCTTGTGAGCCAGCACAAAGGCGGTCTTGTACTGCACGTCCAGATCGCGAGAGAACTGGACCGCCGACATGCCCTTCGCGCCGTTAACAAACAGGCAGATCGCGGCGAGCAGATCGACAAACGACAGCTTGCGCCAAGGCGAAGATCGTGCCGCTCGTAACCGAGAACTGCGCCCCCGCAAGCGGCGCACTTGAACTTGCGACGGGTCGGAATGTCGTAATGATCCAGGCACCCGCATTTCCGGCAAACAGGCTCGCCTTGAGTCGAAGCCTTGAACGCGTCGTAAGCCTTTTCCTCGCCACCCTTGTAAATCTCTTTCAGAGAAAGGGAGCGGCTTTCGGCGGAAAGGAGGAAGTGTTGGGCCATTGTCATCATATCCGGTTATATGCGGGGCTTGTATCGCCAAATACAGGGGCCTGTACCACCGACTGTGATGATATTTTTTGAGGCGAGGCTATGGCAGGCAAGGACGACCCGCAGACCGTCGAATACGAGACGAAAGCCAAGAACCTTTTGAAGTCAGAGTTGAAGCGGAAGGGCGTTACCTATGCCCAACTCGCCGAAAAATTGGCGACTATGGACATTCACGAAACCGAGCGTAATTTGAACAACAAAATAAGCCGGGGGGGCTTTAGCGCTGCGTTCTTACTGCAATGCTGAGACGCTATCGGGGCATCCTCATTGCGGCTTTCGGAGTAGTTTTACTCGGGGCGGCTTTACCGCCAGACGAGCGCAAGAGCACTCCAGCCCCAACATTCCGAACAGCATCAAGAGACCATAGGCAACCCTGTTGCGGCGAGTCCTCCGCCAGTCCAACAGGCAAATGAACCCCCAAGTTACACTAACCCATGCCAAGCAGGTCACGATGATCGCAGTTCCGATCTGTGTGCCCAGTGGAAGGCTGCCGACGCTGCCCAACAGTCGGCGAACTGGACCACCATTGGCGCTATCGTGGGTGCTTTCACGCTCGCCGCTGCTATGGCCGCTGCTTACTACGCCAAAGAGGCTGCTAGGCACACCCAGCGCAGCGCCGACATTGCCGAAAAGGCGTTTGCTCGATATCGAGCGCCCGTATTTGTTCGTCACCGCCACCAAACCGTTGGTGGGGGTGACGCACGATTGGGCTGACAAGCCCGACAACAAAAGACCAATTCCGGAAGCGGCATACTCGATCAAGAATTTCGGACGCACTCCTGCCATCATAAACGAGATTCGGGCGAGCCTCCGGCTTTGCAACTTGCCGCCAACTCCGCATTACCATCCCGGAGAAATCAATGACGTTGAACGGGTGCTCGGGGCAGACGATGCTCTTAGCCCTGCAGCTTTTGATCGCGGCGGCCCTATCACAAACAATGTGCTGAATGAGCTTTTCCTGTCCGATACTCACATAGGGGCGGGTTCCCTTCCATATGTATCTGTATGGCGAGATCACTTATACGAGCGTCAACGGGATCACCGACCAATTCGGATTTATCTACCGCTACTCGCCTCCCGGCAATACGTTCCATTTGCAGGACATTCCCGGCTACACTACCGCCGCCGTGACGTGAAGAAACATAAGCAAAACGATGACTTATCGGCCTTAGACTTGCTCCGAACGCGTAAAAGCGGCCTCGGGCGGTTGCAAGATCGCTACAATGTTTATTTTTGATATCCGCTCGGTAAGGCGCTTTTCGCTTAAGCAACTAGGCGTTCTCACATTTTTTGTTCAAGAACAAGGCGTTACACAACTTGCCTACGAGGCGAAAGCGCCTTAACTGTCAACGTTTACATACGCGAAAGTGCCTAAACATCCTGGCTGCTGCGGATGGAAAAACGCTGACTGTAAAAGCCCGCCAACCTTTCGGCGGGCGGGCTTCCACTGCCGGAACTGGAGAGTGTCATGTCGACAGCCCCGACAGGTCGGAAAGGGGTCGCTGGTTAGCGGCGCGAGATCAGCAGGCAGAGCCGGCGCAGGTCACGATCATAGGTGTCTTCGTTGCTAAGCACTTCGACGCAGCGCTTCTTCATCCGAGTGACCTGGGCGTTCGACATATCGCCGACAACGCTAGCCAGATTCGGGTTGCTCGAAGCGGTCGGGTTGCTGGGGTTGGCGGCTGGATTGGTTCCAACGCCGACATTTACGTCGGTACCAACCCCGGTGACGACACCGACATTGGCGCTGCCAGTGCCGATGGAAGCAGTCGCTCCGCCAGTGTCGCCGACGGAGGCTGCGGCATTTGCCCCAGAACCGCCTAGGGATACGCTAGCCGTAGCGCCGCTGTTGCCGCCCACATTAGCGCTGGCGTCTCCGCTGCCGACGGATACCCCGCCGACGCCTCCGACATTAATTCCAGCTGCAGTCGCTGGCATGCAAAGAATTGCGAGAACAGATCCGGCAGTCAGACTGCCCAAAAGAATTTCAAAAATTCTTGCCATAGTACGCCTCCTTGTTGCCCTGCAAAGGATGGGACATTTTTGGGATCTACGGACCCGATAGTGACGCACTAGAGTTTAAAAACAAGCTAACGACCCGCGAAAGATGCGTTCTTGGATCATTACTTGGCAATTCTCAGGAGTCAGATATAATAAAATTTTACTTTGGCTCCTACGTGATTTTTCCATTTGTCAGATAATATCATTCCCTAAGCACCCCAGGTGCGGGTGCAACAAGGTTCAGGGATCGACCGTCCGGCGATCAGTAAGCGGCTACTACCGCCGATCGGACATACAACGCTATATTAGCACCTTTTGACGAACCCGACCGGCGGGCAGAGCCAGAATCCCGTCTGCGCAAAACCTGCAAAATCGCTTCCGATGCTCGCCATTGACTAGCACGGAGGAAGTCCTGAGCGCCAAACACGGTGACCATCAACCTACGGCCGCTGGTAACTGTCGACGTCGAGCATTTCGCCTGGTTGAAAGCTATGTGGCGCCGAAGCGGAAGAAACACTGCAGACCCCGTTTCCTAAAATCGTATCAGGGCATTAGCAGTGACGCCGAGCGGCCGCCGACCTATCGATTAACTCGGTCCGGAGCCAGAGCGTTATAAAGGAGCAAACACGCCAGAAGTGAGATGACGCTGCCTAGCAGTTGGTCTGCCGTCAGGCCGGAAAAATAAACGAGATCGAACGCCAGTACAGCCATCGCTCTAGCCACTCATGAATTGGAAAACCTAACGAGCTGGTCACCAAGTCCGGCCTGCTCAAGATCGCGCAACGTGTCCTTCAACTCCTTGCGCTTGTAGCGATTGATGATGCCGGCTTAGGTTGTGGCGGCATCTAACAAACATTCGACTCGCGCCTGCCATGACGACGACCCGCCGAAGCGAGCATCGCGAGCGCACAGTATTCAAATCCCCCAAGGCCTCCGTCGAGATTTGACAACAGACATATGGCGTGGCGCGAGCTCTGACGCTGTACGACTGACGCAAGCGGCTCTCAATCCTGGGCGTTGTCCTCGGTCCGTGTGAGCCGGCTTTCGCCTTCCTCCGGGCCGAAGCAGCTTTCGAAATCATTACAGTCCCGGCAACTGGGGGAGTTGCACAGCGAAAAACCTTCGGCCTCGCAGAGCTTTCGGTAAAAGTATTTTTTCCATTTCATGTTTTGGGTGTTGCCGGCCGCCAGCGTCGGAAAATGCGAGGCGAGCAGGCGGCCGAGGTCGCTTCGACTAAAGAGGCCAAGGTCTTGCCAGAGGTGGTCATTGCGCATGGCACGCCGGGCGATGATCTTGGCGAAGCGGGCGCCTGCCTTGTCGTCGGGCCGGGCATGCGCCAGCAGCAGTCCGCGCAGAAGTTCTTCTTCCAGATCCGGCTCGGGCTCGCTCCCCTCTTCCAAGGCAAACGCGTTGATCGGAAAAGCAGGGAAACAGCGGACCAGGACATCGCGCAACTCGGCGCGCGAAAGTCCGGTTGCCTCCGTCGCCGTCGCCTCGCCGGCCTCGATCTCCTCGAGCGCACGTGAAAGCACACAGGCAAGCACATGCTGGTCGAACCTCCTCTCCAGCTGCGGCCATTGGCCGGTGCTGAGCCGGGCATAATGTTGGGCAAATATGGTGCGTTCTCCTGCTATGGTCCTATCAAATCATGCACAGACCCGGCCTGCCGCAACATGGGTCGGGCAGTTCTTCGGTGTGGCACTCCGGTCGCCTCGCGTCGAGTAGTCCGGCAATTCTCGTCTGGTCCATCGGCTCTGACGCAAATTGTGTGATTGGAAGAGTTGTTCGCGAACCCCTGCCCTGCCGTTTGCGCCTCACGGGGAACACTGGCGCCGGAAATGCCCCTGCAGAGTTGGACGTGAACCGTGCGGGACAGAGGTCGCGTGCTGAGTGCGGCCACATGGTTCAAGCCGCCAGACTCACGGTTGAATGAGGCCGATTCAAAACGCGCAGCGGGTGAGTTCCAGCGCACGTTCAGGACAGGATCGCGCGCCTCGTGATGCAGGCAGTTCCTCCCCTTCCGCAACTTCAATGTCACCAGGCAGGATGTAACCGTCATTATCGAGTTTAAAGATGTCCGGCGCTTGCGCCGCGCATCGCGCGTGGCCCTGGCATTTGGCCTTTTGGACGATGATGCGCATGGCGCTGCCTCCATTGTCTGTGCCCGGGCTCGGGGCGGGCCTAAGACCAGTCCAGGATCAAATTTTCGATCCCGAACACATGGCCGCCAGAAGTTATCGGCGCCGTACCCTGCTTGATCCTGAAAGCCGGGATGCGCGCCAGCCACTCCTCCAGGCCAATGACAATCTCGCGCCGGGCAAGGTGTGAGCCAAGGCAACGGTGGGGACCATAGCCAAACGCTGCGTGGCGGTTGTCCTCCCGCTCCAAATCAATCGTGTTGGGGCATTCGAATTCCGCCGGGTCACGATTGGCAATCATCGTGGCGCAGGAAACATAGTCCCCCTTCCGGATCGGCGCGCCTTCGAAGTCGATATCTTTCGTGGCCACGCGGATCAACTGAATGGGCGGATAGGCCCGCAGCAATTCTTCGGTTGCGAGCGGGATGCGGTCCGGTTCGCTCCGCAGCAATTGCTGATCTTTGAGGTTGCGTGCGAGGTACGCCAAGTCAAAGCCTATAGCTGCTGCGACCGTGTCGAGCCCAGCGACGAAGACAAGCACGCCGATGCCGCGGACTTGGGTGTCAGTCAGCCGGCGGCCCTCGACCTGTGCCTGCACTATAAAGGTCATGAAATCGTCAACCGCCTCATCGCGGCGCATGGCTGCAAGTTCGTCGATGAATGCCACGATCGTCCGGGCAGCCACAGGTCGTTCCTTATCGTCGCCGTGGAGCAGATCTTTCCCCCAGCCGACGAATGTATCGAGTCGGTCATCAGGCAACCCCAGAAAGCGAAGAAAGGTGCTCACCGCGAAAGGAAAGGCAAAATCCTTCATCACGTCGCAGCTTGTGCGCGACGCGGCGATCCTTTCGATCAGCTCGACCGCCCGTTCGCGGACAGCCGGTTCCAAAGCCAACACCCGCTTTGGCGAAAGCAGCGGATTAAGCAGTGAGCGAAAGACGCCATGGGCCGGTGGATCGAGCTCAAGCGGGATCGTCGGCCAGTTCTCACCCAGTATGGAGGAGAAGATGCTGCGATGGCTGGAAAAAGTCTCTGCGTCCTGCAGCACCTTCCGCTGGTCCGCGGCACGGGTGATGACCCAGGTACCCCGGCCATCTTGCGTGTTGTAGCGGGAGTAAAAGATCGGAGGCCCGTCATGTACGCAAGCGACAGCTGCGTGTGGATCCCCGTTGGGTGTTGGTGGCATCCCTGGCGATGTAAACAGGCTGAAGTCCCTCACCATTTCGGGCGGGACATGATCTGGAACGGGGTTGGTCGCCATTTTGTTTTCTCTACATTGGCGTTCATGGCTCAATTGAGATTGCACCGCTGTTCATAAAGTCGATTTCCAGCATGGGCACGTCTCTTGTCGGGCGCCTTCTAGATTCTGTCGCCTGATACAGCCCACCTGCACCAGCGCGGATGAGATGGGTTGCGAAGTCGATCAGAGGGGCATCTCCGCCGCGCTCCGGTCATGAAGCAAAGCGGCCGCTTCCCCGTTAGGGTTGAGAGACTGGTCAATCACCTCTGCCCTGCTGATCAAATTGTCGAAGCAAGTCGCGTGCCGGATAGGGTAGCCATGGCGGTGCACCAAGCAATGCCAGCCTGCGCTGGGTCTGCCGCTGATGATCACCTGTCCATCATTCTTATGACAACGTCCGACAACCGACATCCGTGGTCGGTTTTGTCGAGCCCGCGACATCGGGCTGTTCGGCTTGGCTGTTGCTGCACAGCCTGCCGGTCGACGAGCGAGTAGATCGCTCGCACGGCCCGGATTGAGCAATGACGCGATCCAGCGCAAGGATCGGGTGCGGTCCGAGAAGACCCGACGGCGCTTGCGCGAGACGATCGGAAATATCAAAAAGGTCAAGCCGCGCTTCGGTTCGGCGCTGATGGCGTATGCGTTTTATCGCTCGCAGGCGCTGCAAGGCTTTTCCGGCAGACGGCGATGCACTCGTGCGCACCGGTGCCGACCGGCGACCAGCTTGACTGTATAGATGCGGTCCATTCCGGCGTGCATCACCTGACCATGCGCATGCGCTACGACGGCATCCTTTCCGCTCATGGACCTAGATTTGCTCGCGAGCCGCTGTCGGAACGTGGTGCTGAGTCCTATCGCGGCCAATTCAATCCGAGGACCTGTCGGCAGTCAACACACCCCTGGAGGTCGGACCGGGAACGCGTGGCAGACTCTCGGCCAGAAACCGCCAGTCGCTGCCCTCGCGTTCGCCTTCCTTGCGCGTGCCGAAGAACTGGATGATCATCTTGCCGTCCGCGCCATAGGCTTCAATGGACGTAACGTGACCATCCCTCGTCGGCTTGCGCACGGCCCAGACCTCGCGGATGCGATGGGTCCTAAGATGCAGATGGAAGGTCTCTTCGAGCACATTGATCCGCGGCCCGATCTGCTTGACCGACCTGATCGGGCCGGAATGGATCTGAATGCAACCACGATTGCCGACAAAGCACATGATCGGCATCTCGTCTTCGGCCGCCTGTTGGAACAGGGCGCCAATGGCATCATTGTCGAGTAGCCAGGCGTCATCCTCGTCGGCCATACGCATCGCCTGGCAGCGGCTGAGCTTCAGTGTCTTCAACATATGGTAGAACTGATGCACGTCGCTTAGCCGGCCCCAGTGCTCGCGTAGGTCGTCGACCGTGGTGGCGTGGTCTGGACTCACTGCGTTATCGCGCGCCCCGCTCGCCTCGAGCGATATGATCGGCTCCTGGTCGGGGGATACAAGCTCTGCCGTCAGATCCTGATAGGCCTGCAGGTTCGAGGCGGGCGTGAGATGAGCTTTGTGCATCGCCTCGCCGGTGGCATCAAAGAATTGCAGGCTGCGGCGGATCTCGGCCCCCTCGCGCTTCTCGACGGCGAAGCCATACGCCCACGCTTTCGGGAAGATGCGCAGGTCGATCTCGTCGCCGAGCAGTATGGCATGCTGGTTGCCGGTGACCACTTTGCCGTAGACGCCAATCTTTTGGTGCACGGCACTTTCGTTGCTGGTGACCGCCATCACCTCGCCGACCGCTTCGAGGCCGGTCAGCAGATCATCGACGCGCGGCTCGATGCGCACCGCGCCGTGACCACAATGCGCCGCGACCAACTCGGCTTCCGAAATGCCCAATCGAGCGGCGAGATCATGCTCCCGGATCTTCGGATTGTCTTTGCACGCCCGCCGGATTTCGTCGGGCGACGGTTTCTCGCGTTGGTCCATGCTTACCCCTGTTTCTACGACGTGTGAGGATCATCTGCCCTGCCCGGGAATCTTCAGCCGATAAGGCGCGCCGAAATGCTCGATCCTGATCTGCTGCTGGCCCATGAACAAGGTGTCGCTGGACAGCGTGCGCACGGCGTCGCACCGATGCGAAAACCGGCGAGCAGCCACATGCCGATGGCATCCCATCGAGCCGGTCGGCGGCTACTGGGCGGTGGTGAGCCAGTATGGATGTTGTCGCAATCGGCCAAGCGGGCATTCGGATGCCACGAGCGGCGCTGCTTTGCCAACAACGCGTATCTGACCACGGTCCTGACATGTTACTCCCTTGCTTCGCCCCATCCATCGCGATGGCACCCACGGCATGGTTGTGGATCGGCATGCTCTTGCCGTCTCGCCAAACGGAGCTTCAAAAACCGTGCCAATTGCGCCGAGGCAAGCTCAGAAGAAGTTCTGTCCTTGGTGATGTGAGTTCACCCAAGAACTCAGGCCAACATCCCTCGTGCCGGACCCGACAAACCCGACAGCACGTGTCGATTGGCCGACACCTTATCAGCAATCAAGAGGCACCAGTGCGAGAGATGCCGCGCTGTGTTGAAACGTTTTTTGGCTTTGGCACGGTGCATGCAACGTGATGGGCAAGCAGGTCGCGGACTGAGGAGAATGGAGCCATGATTACGCTCACCGACAACGCTGTTGCCGCCTTCAAGACTGCTCTTTGCCGTGCCAGCGAGCCGGCGGAAGGCTTTCGCATTATGGTCGAGGCCGGCGGCTGCGCAGGCTTCAAATACTTAATGGGCCTGGAGAGCGTGTCGCGCGAGGGCGACGCGATCACTGACACAGATGGGGTCAAGCTGTTCGTGGACGCGGGCTCCCAACCCCATGTAGCCGGCATGACCGTCGACTTCCTCACCGGGCTCCAATCTTCCGGTTTTGTCTTCGATAACCCCAATGCGCGCGAAAAGTGCGGCTGCGGCAAGTCCTTCAGTTAAACGCCCGAAGCGCCTGTGCGGCCGACAGAGTGATTTTGCGGCAGAGGAGACTTATATGGCCGGCACAACAGATGCCCCCGTCCTAAAAAACAAGACAAGGTCAAAGCCGATCTCGGGACCGCCATTCGCTCCCAGTAGGATTCAAAGAACGTCGCCTCCCGAAGCAGCTCGGTTCCTGGTGGCACCCGAGCTGCTTGCGGACAAATCGCGCCGCTGCGCCAAATTCGGCTCATCGGTAGCGTTATCGCGTTCGGGCGTCCTTACCTGCCGGCTGACCTACGGCCACTGCGAACATGTCCATATCGACGGAGATCCGGTTTACGTCAAACACTCCGGGCGCCTGCGCGCGCTGCCAGTTCAAATGATCATCAACGGCATGCGCCAGAGGCTCAACGAGTCGGTCTAGCGCTCGCGTCATTCTGTTTAACTGAGGATCGCACCTATGAAGCCTGTCTACCTCGACAACAACGCAACCACACGGGTCGATCCTGAGGTCGTGCAAGCGATGTTGCCGTTCTTTAGGGATCAATTCGGCAACCCTTCGTCGGCACACGCTCTTGGCGCCTCAGTCAGTGCGGCGGTGAGAAAGGCGCGGAGTCAGTTGCAAGCTCTGATCGGCGCGGAGTTCGAGGATGAGATCACTTTCACCTCGGGTGGGACAGAAAGCGACAATGCAGCGCTTCTTTCAGCGCTCGAGGCGGCGCCCAACCGGACCGAGATCGTGACGTCCGCGGTCGAGCATCCCGCCGTGCTGACGCTCTGCGCGCATCTTGAGAAGACCCGCCGCCTCAAGGTGCACAGGATCCCGGTGGATTGCCGTGGTCGGCTCGATCTCGACGCCTATATGGCCGCCCTAACCCCACAGGTTGCAATCGTGTCAATAATGTGGGCGAACAACGAGACTGGTGTGATCTTCCCCGTGACAAGGCTTTCCGAGTTGGCCAAGGAAGTGGGCGCCCTATTCCATACCGATGCTGTGCAGGCGGTCGGCAAGCTTCCGATGGACCTGAAGTCGACCGCAATCGACATGCTGTCGCTCTCCGGCCACAAGCTGCACGGGCCGAAAGGGATCGGTGCGCTTTTCGTAAAACGTGGCGTCGATTTCCATTCGCTGATCAAGGGGGGTCACCAAGAGCACAACCGGCGTGCTGGCACCGAGAATACGCCCGGCATAGCCGGGCTCGGCACGGCGGCCGAACTCGCCTTGAAATTCATGGACGACGAGACCACACGGGTAAAGTCGCTCCGCGATCGCCTGGAGGGCGGGATCCTCCAGCGCATCCCAAGCACCTGTGTCACTGGTGATCCCTTGCAACGGTTGCCCAACACCGCAAACATCTCCTTCGAACATGTCGAAAGTGATGGAATTCCACTTCTCCTCAGCCGCATTGGCATCGCGTGTTCCTCTGGCTCGGCCTGCACCTCCGGGTCTCTGGAACCAAGCCATGTCCTAAGCGCGATGAAAACGCCACACGCGGCAGTCCGCTTCTCCTTGGCGCGGGACAACAGCGAAGAGGACATCGACCGGGTGCTCGAGGTCATGCCGGGAATCGTGGGGAAGCTGCGCAGCTTTTCCGGTTCTGGGCCGGGTAGTCCGGTCTATGCGTGAGCCGCAGAAGAACAGGCTGCCTGTCATGACCGGTCATGTCTCCCTCAACGATACGACCTTGCGCGATGGCGAGCAGGCGCCGGGCGTCGCCTTCACCACGACGGAAAAGCTGGAGATCGCTGAGTCTCTTGCGGCGGCTGGCGTGACAGAGATCGAGATCGGCACGCCGGTCATGGGCGTCGACGAGATGGAAACAATTCGCGCCGTGGTAGCGCGGCGTCTTCCGGTTCGGCTCATGGCCTGGTGCCGGATGACGTCGTTGGATCTCGATGCAGCGATCGAGAGCGGCGTCCAAGCGGTCAATTTGTCGCTGCCTGCGTCGGACATCCAACTTGCCGCCAAGCTCGGCCTCGACAAGGCGGGAGCGCTCCAGGTCATCGATCATATGGTCAGGCGCGCCGCCGATGCCGGCTTCTTCGTCGCGGTGGGCTGCGAGGATGCCTCGCGGGCCAATCGGGATCATCTCGCCCGCGTCATCGAGACGGCCGCACGCGCCGGCGCAAGCCGCGTGAGGCTGGCCGACACAGTCGGTGTTCTCGACCCGTTTTCGACCTTCGAACTTGTCGCCCAGCTCGTGGTGCAGTCTCCAATCGACCTTGAATTTCATGCGCACAACGATCTCGGACTTGCTGGCGCCAACACGCTGGCGGCGATCCGCGCAGGCGCGCGCCATGCCTCCGTCACCGTCCTGGGGCTCGGCGAGCGTGCGGGCAATGCCGCGCTGGAGGAGGTGGCCGCCGCAATGGCAGTCTTCGACGGCGCAGACACCGGCATTGAGCTGACCGCATTGCCCGGCCTCGCCGCCCAGGTGGCTTGGGCCGCCCGCCGGCAGACCGCAGCCACTAAGCCGGTCGTCGGCGCCGATGTTTTCACCCACGAATCCGGCATTCACGTCGCAGGGCTGCTGAAGGACTCGCGTACTTATCAGGGGCTCGATCCGACTCTCGTGGGCCGCTGCCGGCGGATCGTCATCGGCAAGCATTCCGGCGCCACTGCGATTGCCCATGTGCTGAGCGAAAGCGGTCGCGATCTCGACCCGGATCTGGCAGCCGCGATGGTGGCCCGCGTCCGACGCGAGGCGGCCGAGACCAAATCGACCGTCACTGCAACTCGACTGGTCGAGCTCTACGATGGAATGTGCAGCGAGGCATCCCTCATCGAGCTGTGCGGGTCCAAGTCAGCCGTGCGCGAGCGCACAGAGGCCACAGTTTTGCGACCAGGAAGAATGCAATGAATTGTTCCGCTGACAGCCGCCCCATGGATGTCACCGACATCCTCGCACGACTGAAGCGCTTGTCGGCTGCAGAGGAATTCTTCTCAGTCCTAGGCGTCGCCTATGACCCGAAGGTACTGAATGTCTCGCGGCTCCATATCATGAAGCGTGTGGGCCAATACCTCGCCGAAGAAGATTTCTCCGGTCTGCCCGACCAGGTGATTGCCGCGAGGGTGCGCGCGACGCTCGAACGAGCTTACGAGGACTTTGCGATTTCCTCGCCGCTCACGCATCGGATTTTCAAGGTGCTCAAGGACCACGATCCGAACAAACCTGCCGCGCCGGGTCACACCTTTGTTCCGTTCGACTCGGTACTGAAGCGGTTCGGACGGGAATGATCGGCGACAAGGGTGCGACGCGACAATGTCGAGCAGCCGCCAAATGCGGTCATCACCACAGCGCCGTCAGAAGCAACCAGCCGAAGTTGTAGGAAAGGGGGAGCGCTAGAGACTTGGCACGAATAATGCGGACAAAGGAGATAACCGCAATGCCGGACCCGGACAGGAGCCTAGAGAAACCGCCAATGCACATCGTAATCTGCATCAAGCAGGTGCCGGACTCGGCACAGATAAGGGTCCATCCGGTCACGAACACGATCATGCGCCAGGGTGTTCCGACCATCATCAACCCTTACGACCTGTTCGCCCTCGAAGAAGCGCTCAGACTGCGCGACGCACATGGCGGCGAAGTCACTGTGCTCACCATGGGTCCGCCCATGGCAGAGGACGCGCTGCGCAAGGCGCTCGGTTACGGCGCCGACCGAGCGGTGCTCTTGACCGACCGCTATTTTGCCGGCTCCGACACGCTGGCAACCTCGTTCGCCCTTTCCCAGGCAATCGCGAAGATTGGCGAGACGTTCGGCACGCCAGACCTCGTCTTTACCGGCAAGCAGACGATCGATGGCGACACCGCCCAGGTCGGGCCCGGCATCGCCAAGCGCCTCGGACTCCTGCAACTGACCTATGTCGCGAAGATCCCTTCTGTCGACCTTGCTGCACGCGAGATCAAGCTCGAGCGCCGTTCCGAAGGCGGCACACAGATGCTGAAGAGCAGGCTCCCTTGCCTCATCACCATGCTGGAAGGCACAAACGAGATCCGCCGGGGCTCGATCCAGGACGCCTTGTGCGCCGCGCGCAGCCAGGTCTTGAAATGGAGCGCGGCCGACGCCGGCATTGAGGATCTCACCAAATGCGGCCTGCGCGGTTCACCGACGGTCGTCAAACGTGTTTTCGCCCCTCCTGCTCGAGCTGAAAAGGCGGCACAAATCGACACCGCCGAGAAGGCCTTGCGCGATGTCGCTGACGAACTCATCACCGCAATCTTCACCCGCCAGCCGGCGCTGGAACATGAGCTCGCCTTTAACGGCGGCGCGTGACGGCAAGGAGCACAACGATGTCGACCGCGAACGGAGAAACCCCTCGCCCTGCCGCCGGCCGCGCCGGCATAAAGAAGGAATTGCCCGCCCATTTCAAGGACTATCGGCACGTTTGGGTTTTGATCGAGCTCGAACGTGGCGAGGTCCATCCGGTATCATTCGAACTGCTCGGCGAAGGCCGCAACTTAGCAGACAAGCTTCAGGTCCAGCTTGCAGGCGTCGTGCTTGGACCGCCGGGAGAGGCCGTCGGGAACGCCGTTGCCGAAGCATTCGCGTATGGCGCTGACCTTGTCTACATCGCCGAGGCGCCCCTGCTCGCCGACTATCGGAATGAACCTTTCACCAAGGCGCTGACGGATCTGGTCGATACCCACAAACCCGAAATCCTTCTTCTCGGTGCCACCACACTGGGCAGGGATCTTGCCGGCTCCGTGGCGACGACCTTGCAGACGGGGCTCACGGCCGACTGCACCGAACTCGACGTGGATACCGACAGTTCGCTCGCCGCCACGCGTCCGACTTTCGGCGGTTCCTTGTTGTGCACGATCTATACGCTCAATTTCCGCCCGCAGATGGCGACCGTGCGGCCGAGGGTCATGCCCATGCCGCAGCGGACGGATAAACCGGTCGGGCGGGTCATCCGGCACAAGCTTTCGCTTGCCGAGGACGAGATCGCTACCAAAGTCCTCGGCTTCCTGCCGGACAATCAGTCGGCGAAGGCAAACCTTGCCTATGCCGACGTCGTGGTTGCGGGAGGCCTTGGTCTTGGCGCGGCGGAGAACCTGCAGCTTGTGAAGAACCTCGCACGAGCAATCGGCGCCGAGCACGGCTGTTCGCGTCCGTTGGTCCAGAAGAGCTGGATGCCAGCTGATCGGCAGATCGGCCAAACTGGCAAGACGATCCGGCCGAAGCTTTACATAGCGGCCGGGATTTCCGGCGCCGTCCAGCATCGGGTTGGCGTGGAGGGGGCGGATCTCATCGTGGCCATCAACACCGACCCGAACGCGCCGATTTTCGATTTCGCTCACCTCGGAATCGTCACCGACGCGATCCGCTTCCTGCCCGCACTGACGGAAGCCTTCACCCGGCGGCTGTCGCCCCACAGTCGCGATAAGCTTTCGAGCTAAGGGGATGGACATGATCGAGGAAAACTTCGACGCCATTGTTGTTGGGGCAGGCATGTCCGGAAACGCAGCTGCTTACACCATGGCCAGCCATGGCCTGAAGGTGCTGCAGTTGGAGCGGGGTGAATATCCGGGCTCCAAGAATGTCCAGGGTGCCATCATGTACGCCAACATGCTGGAGAAGATCATCCCGGATTTCCGGGATGATGCGCCTCTCGAGCGGCATTTGGTTGAACAGCGGCTTTGGGTGATGGACGACACATCCCATACAGGGATTCACTATAGGTCGGACGACTTCAATGAGGCGAAGCCCAACCGGTACACGATCATCCGTGCCCAGTTCGATAAATGGTTTTCGCGTAAGGTGCGCGCGGCCGGCGCGACCGTTCTGTGCGAGACGACCGTGACGGAACTCATCCGTGATGCCAATGACAGGGTGATCGGCGTCCGCACAGACCGGGCAGGCGGAGCCATCTACGCGGACGTGGTCGTTCTCGCAGAAGGTGTCTGCGGACTGCTTGGCACTCGAGCCGGCCTGCGCGAGATGCCAAAGCCGCAAACCGTGGCCCTCGCCGTCAAGGAAATGCATTTCTTGCCCGAAGAGGTCATTGAGCAGCGGTTCGGCGTAAAGGGCGATGAGGGCTGCGTGATCGAGGCGGTGGGCACGACCTCCCGCAGCATGGCCGGGCTCGGCTTCCTCTATACCAACAAGGAGTCCATCTCACTGGGCATTGGCTGCCTCGTCTCCGATTTTGCCGCGATGGTCGAGAGCCCCTACGTTCTCCTTGATGCCTTGAAGAGCCATCCTTCGATCCGGCCGCTGATCGCCGGCTCGGAAGTGAAAGAATATTCCGCACACCTCATTCCCGAAGGCGGCTACAAGGCTATTCCGCAGCTCTTTGGCGATGGTTGGGTCGTGGTCGGCGATGCCGCGCAACTGAACAACGCCATTCACCGCGAGGGTTCGAACCTCGCCATGACCTCCGGCCGCATTGCGGCTGAGGCAATCGTCGAGGTCAAGAGCCGCAACGGTCCGATGAACAAACGGAATCTCGCCCTTTACAAAGCCATGCTGGACAAGTCCTTCGTGGTCAAGGACCTGAGGAAATACAAAGACATGCCGGCCTTGCTCCACACCAATTCATGCAATTATTTCACGACTTATCCGCGGTTGATGTCGCAAGCTGCGCAGAACTTCATGCGTGTCGACGGCACGCCGAAGATCGAGAAGGAAAAGGCGACCACGGCGGCCTTCATCAAGGCGCGCTCGCGCTGGGGGCTGGTCAGCGACGCGGTCCGCCTTGCATTGGCGTGGCGCTGAGGGGAGACGAAATGACCAGCGCAGCGACGAAGTCACGTGTCGAGGACAAGCTTTACCAGAACCGCTACTTGGTGGATTCCGGCCGCCCGCACATCAAAGTGCGACCGCACCAGAAGCCGAGCGCGAATTTGCTCGCGCTGACCCACGTCTGCCCGGCGAAATGTTATGAGTTGAACGACAAGGGTCAAGTGGAGATCACTGCCGACGGCTGCATGGAGTGCGGCACCTGCCGGATTTTGTGCGGGACGACTGGTGAGATCGAGTGGAACTATCCACGCGGCGGTTTCGGAATCCTCTTTAAATTCGGATGACCGGCGCACGCATGCCCTAAGCAGATACCGCGCTCAGGGACTCTACGATATGTGAAGGTGCTGACCGCGCCAAGCGAGCTGGAGATTACGCTCGCCATACGCTGGGCAATTGTCGTGAACGTCCTGCCCACGTTTCTGCAGACGGGTGATGGAGAAGTCGTCGTCTGGACGCTGAAGGAGAGCCGGAGATTGCCGCCACTGCCGGCAACACCCACGCACCTCAATCAGGCACTCGCCGCCTCATACCACAGGCTGTACCAGATCGAGCGGATTGCGGCTGCCGGCCAGTCGCATCGGCGCCTCCGCAGCAAGGTATCTCCCCTTACGGCCGGCGTCCGAACCATGCCGCTTGTCGCCCGCATCTGACGGAACGCTAGTGGCTGATCGACGCGATTGACAAGGCCGGTTGGGTTTTGCCAGGGCGGCTCGTAATCCTGGCCTCACGCCCTGGATAATCGGCTACGCCCTGCGCCGGCATGGTATCAAGGTTAAGAAATTCGGGACGTCGTGATGACGTCAAGCGTAAGCAGCCCGGAGTGGTCTCGCTCACACTCTGCGCGCCCGAGGCTGCTAAGCCTCGCGACCCCATTTGCCTGTCCACTGTCGTAAGCCCGACAGGTGTGTCGGAGCAATCCGAAGGAATGTGACACGGGAAGCCTATTCAATGAACCGAAACAGCTCTTTGGGCTGGCATAGCTCTTGCGCTTTGAACTGCGACATCACGCAGCAACGGAGCCGTTCATGTCTGCACCGGCAATTTCGCTTGAGAGCCTCAGCACGACATTCGGTGACCAGTTGCTTGGCACCATGAAACTCGGGGGCTGCGCGTCTTCGTCCTGCGGCTCGTCGACAAAGCCCGACGACACGGATCCGGCTGTCTGGGAGAAGATCAAGGATCACCCCTGCTTTTCAGAAGAGGCGCATCACTATTTCGCGCGTATGCACGTCGCGGTCGCGCCGGGCTGCAACATCCAGTGCAACTACTGCAATCGCAAATATGACTGCGCCAACGAAAGCCGGCCTGGGGTGGCCTCTGAAAAGCTGACGCCCGATCAGGCGCTACGCAAGGTGATCGCGGTCGCCAATGAGGTGCCGCAGCTTTCCGTGCTCGGCATCGCCGGACCGGGCGACGCCTGCTACGACTGGAAGAAGACGAAGGCGACCTTCGCCAGGGTCGCCAGGGAAATCCCAGACATCAAGTTTTGCATATCCACGAATGGGCTGGCGCTGCCCGACCATGTCGATGAGCTTGCTGACATGAATGTCGATCACGTGACGATCACGATCAACATGGTCGACCCTGAGGTCGGTGCAAAGATCTATCCTTGGATCTTTCACGATCATCGCCGCTACGTCGGCATTGAAGCCACCCGGATCCTGCACCAGCGGCAGATGTTGGGCCTGGAGATGCTGACCGCGCGGGGCATCCTCACCAAAATCAACTCGGTGGTGATCCCGGGCGTGAATGATGAGCATCTGATCGAGGTGAATAGATGGATTAAGGAGCGAGGCGCGTTCCTGCACAACCTTATGCCGCTGATTTCGGACCCGGCCCACGGCACGCACTACGGTCTGAGCGGGCAGCGCGGCCCAAACGCAATGGAGATGAAGGCTCTTCAGGATCGTGTCGAAAACGGCGCCCAGTTGATGCGCCACTGCCGGCAGTGCCGGGCAGATGCCGTGGGCCTGCTCGGAGAAGATCGTGGCCAGGAATTCACAGTCGACCGGATTCCCGGCGAGGTCACCTACGATGCCAGCAAACGCAAGGCCTATCGGGAGCTGGTCGCGGAGGAGCGCCGTGATCACGTCGAGGCTAGGAGAGAAGCGATCGGATTGGTCAAGGCAGCGAGCCCCGGCAAGTCCCTTCTCTTCGCGGTGGCGACCAAGGGCGGCGGCCGCGTCAATGAGCATTTCGGCCATGCGAAGGAATTCCAGGTTTATCAAGCCTCGCTGAAAGGGATCAGCTTCGTCGGGCATCGGAAGGTGGACAAGTATTGCCTTGGCGGCTGGGGCGCAGAAGCGGCCCTCGATGGCGTCATCGCAGCGCTTCAAGGCATAGATATCGTGCTGTGCGCCAAGATTGGAAATTGCCCGCAGGATCAGCTCGCGGAGGCTGGAATCAGAGCCACCGACGCCTGTGCCCATGACTATATCGAGACAGCAATCAGCGCGATTTACATCGCCGCATCTGGGACCCCCACACTCGCGGCGACGGCCTGAGCTGTCTCATTCATTCGGACCAGGAGTTAAAATGGCTTTCAAGATCATCGCATCCCAATGCACCCAATGCGGCGCCTGCGAATTCGAATGTCCTTCCGGCGCGATCAAGTTCAAAGGCGAGAGCTACGTGATCGAGTCACAGAAGTGCACCGAATGCGAGGGGGTCTTCGATGCGCAGCAATGTGCCTCGGTATGTCCGGTGCCGAAGACCTGCGTTCCTGCGTAACGGACATTGGACTGCCGACATGGTTGGGGGCTGCCTACGCAGGACGCCTGGAACGCCTTGTTCGCAATCTCAGCCGCAAGAGAAATCAGGGAACGGACATGTCGCTCGGACGCGAAGAGGAGATCGAAATCCGCAGGCCTCCACGATTCATGCCGGGAGAGCGGGTACGTGCCACTCGCCACATAAAGAATGACGGCACCTATCCTGGCAGGGAGATCGGCGAAAATCTCGTGCGGAAGGGGGACGAGGGATATGTGCGCGACATTGGCACCTTTCTCCAGCAGTTCTTCATCTATGCGGTCGAGTGGATCGACCGTGGCACCGTCGTCGGTATGCGAGCGCGTGAACTGATGAGCCTCGACAAGGCCGAGGCGCCCTGCAGTGCTGAAAGCAATACCAATGAAGGGACGGCCAGATGAAAGTCATGATCCGCAGGACCGATGCTGGTTTGTCGGCGTATGTCCCCAAAAAGGACCTCGAAGAGCCGATCATCAAACTCGAGAAGGAAGAGTTGTGGGGCGGAACGGTCACGCTCAGGAACGGGTGGCGGCTCCTCCTACCCGATCTCCCACGTGATACGCGTCTGCCGATCACCGTCGAGGCAAGGAAGATTTCCGAAGAGGGCTGATGCTGCCCCTGGGTGCGTCGCGAGGAAACGAGATGAACACGATTCTGACATCGGGCCACCTCGTCATCGTGCGGGACAGTTTTGCTGAAAAGCTGCTTGACCTGGCGAAGGAAGCGCTCGCCGCCGATGAGGTGATCCCCTATCTCGGTCCGGGTCTTCTTGAGTTGAACTGTGTGGAACCGCCTGTGCCGCATACCCCGGAGGTTGTTGCCGCGGCACTCAATGCACGGGCTCCAGCCCCTTCCAGGATCCGCACCAATATGTGGTCGGTTGCACAGTTCATCGAACAGCGCCGGCATCGCCGGACGCTTCAAGCTTGGATGACCGACATATTCGCAGCGCCGGTGGGGCCGACCCCCTTCCACGCCTGGCTCGCAAGGCTGCCACTCTCCCTCATCATCGACAGCTGGTATGACAGCGCGATGCGCACGGCTCTGGTAGAGACCGGCCGAACGGACGTCGTTGAGATACAAGGCGTCACGCGCGCGAATGAAATCGGCAACATTTGGACGAAAACCTACGATTTGTCCGGGAGGGAGCTCGACCCCCGATTGGGGGCCAAGACGGTTCTCTATTCACCTCACGGGAGTATTACGCCCGCGCAAAACTTTCTCGTCGCAGATTCCGACTACGTCGAAGTCCTGTCCGAAATTGATATCCAGACACCGATCCCAGACGCTGTGAAGGAACGGCGCATCACCCGTGGATTTTTCTTCGTTGGCTGCCGCTTCAACGATCAGATGCTGCGCACCTACGCCAGACAGATCATGAAGCGCTCCCGCGGTCCCTATTGCACCGTAATGGACGCGGAAACCCTTACCAGAAACGAAGCGCGTTTCCTTGCGGCAAGCGGAATCACGGTGATCGACATGCCACTAAGTCAAGCGGCGGCTCGGCTTGTGGGAACGGGCACGGCTGCAGGTTGGGGACGGGATTAACAATGGCGGATGCCTTTGATGATGTCTGCTTCGGCTTTCCTCGAAGACGCAAAATGCAGTCGGGAATACACCCGTGAACAGTGATGCTGTCAGCAGCGCAACGAACGCACTGAATTCGTTGACCCATGTTGAAGCGGCGCACTGGGGCCGGGATTTGAGTACGCTGTTGCGCATCACGCGTATGAATCTGCGCCACCCGTGGCAGGTTGCCCTCGCTATGGGCTCGACGATCATGGCGGCAATCCTCCAGTTGCTCATTCCCCAGCTTCTCGGCCGGGCTGTCGACCAGACCCAGACAGCTATCGGGGGCGGTGTCGCGGGGGCCGCGGCAGGACAAGCGCTCTGGGCCCCGGCTCTCCTGCTGCTCGCCGTCAGCGCGCTACGCGGCGTTTTCACGATGGCGCAGAACTATTTTGCCGAAGCCGTCGGGCATCATGTCGCGTACGAATTGCGGCTCGCCTACTACGACAAGATCCAGCGTCTCAGCTTTTCCTTTCACGACCGGGCCCATTCAGGCGATCTGATAACCGCCGGAATGCTCGATCTCGAAGGCGTGCGGATGTATTTTTCCACCGGGCTCATGCGGGTGCTCCTGCTGACGATGCTGATCGGGATTGGCGCTTACATGATGATCTCGACCGATCCCGTGCTCGGCTTGGCCGCGCTCAGCTTCGTGCCTTTTGTCGCTTGGCGCTCATCGACCACACAGCTTAAGCTGCGCGCCACCTGGCTCGACCTCTATGAGCGCCTTTCGGTACTAAGCCGCGTGATGAAGGAAAATCTCGCAGGTATCCGTGTGGTCCGCGCTTTTGCGGCTCAATCCTATGAGATGCTGAAGTTCGACGGCGCTTCCAAGAACGCGCTCGACCTCGCCAACGATCTCGTTGACATCTACGTACCCAACACGTCGGCGATGACCTTGTCCTACTTTTTCGCAATGGGATTGGTGCTTGGGATCGGTGGCAACAAGCTCGTCGCTGGCGAGATCAGCGTCGGAACCATGGCGACCTTCCTGACCTTCATGACCATGATGCAAATGCCAGTCCGCCAGATCGGTCTCATGGTCAATGCGTTTGCCCGCGCTTCTAGCTGCGGTTCGCGGCTTTTCGGTCTCCTCGATCAGGAGATCACCATCAGGGATGCTCTCGAGGCCAGACCGCTTGAGATAAGTGACGGCACTCTGCGCTTCCACAATGTCTCATTTGCCTACCCCAACGCCGAAAACCGCGCCATTCTGAAGAACCTCAGCTTTGAGGCCCGGAGAGGCGAGACGATCGCGATCGTCGGTCCGCCGGGTTCCGGCAAATCGACGATGGCTCATCTGGTCCCCCGCTTTTACGACGTGACCGGTGGCGCCATCACGTTGGACGGCCAGGACATACGCAATGTCACCCTCGAGAGCCTTCGCAAGGCGGTCGCGGTTGTACAGCAGGATGCGTTCCTATTCACCACAACGATCGAGAACAACATCGCTTATGGCGATCCCTGGGCGAAGAGACAGCGAATTGAACGCGCTGGAGAATTCGCCCAGCTCCACGACTACATCCTCGGGCTCCCGGCAGGGTATGAGACGGTCGTGGGCGAACGCGGCGTTTCTCTCTCTGGCGGCCAGCGCCAGCGTCTCACGATTGCTCGCACCATGATGCTGCGCCCCTCCGTCATCATTTTCGACGACTCGATGGCCGCGATCGATGCCGGCACCGAGCTGCGCATTCGCGCGGCGATGCGGCGCTTCGCAAAGGATCGGGTGACGATCATCATCGCGCACCGGCTGAGTGCGCTTAAGCATGCCGATCAAATCCTTTTTGTCGATAACGGCGAAATCGTAGAACGCGGCACGCATGAAGAGCTTCTGGCGAAGCGGGGACGCTACAGGGCCCTTTACGATCTCCAGACGTGCCCGGGTGATAGCATTATTAGCCAGGATGGGGGCGCCCGCTGATGGACCAGGGCCGCGGCGAACTCGAAGCCGAACCTGACGACGGGAGACGCCCTCCGCGCGCGGTCGTCGGCTCGCACCGGATCGAGGAGGAGATGTTCGGCCGGGCTTTCGACAAGAGCATCCTCCGTCGCATCTGGGGCTTCGTCCATCCCTACCGGGCAAAGGTAGTTGTCACGATTGTCGCGATGCTGATCTTCACCGGGACGCAGCTTCTCATCCCCTTGATCATCCGCTACGCGATCGACCTCGGCATGAACCCGGCAAGGCCCGATCGCTCAGCCCAGCTTGCGGCCGTCGGCGCGTTCCTTTCGGCGATTTTGGTCAATTTCGCCGCCGGCTACATGCAGGAAGCCTTGGATGGGAAAATGGCCGAAACTGTCCTGTTCGACATCCGCCGCGCCATGTTTGGCCATCTGCAAAAGGTTTCGCTCTCTTTCATGGACAAGACCGAGGTCGGACGCCTGATGTCGCGCCTGCAAGGCGACGTTAACTCCATACAGGAGTTCCTGGAAACCTCGGTATATTCCCTAGGCGATGTTGCGCTTCTCTTCGGCATCGTTTTCGTAATGCTGTGGCTCGACTTTCGCCTCGGCCTCCTGACGCTATCGGTTCTGCCGATCCTGGTGATCGTCCGCATTGTCTGGTTGCCGCGTGCCCGCGACGCCTTCATGGCTGCACACGAAACCAATTCCGTCGTCAATGGCGCGCTGGCCGAAGCCATTCACGGCGTGCGGACCATACAGTCAATGGACCGCCAGCAGGTGAATTTCAGTCTTTTTGACGATCGGGCCCATGCCAACCTCAGGACCCACCTGATCGCTGCCAGATATGCACTGGTCATGGTGCCCATCGTCGATGGCATCACCGGCCTCGCCTTGGCCGCCGTTATTGTGGTCGGCGGCTCGATGGTCATGAATAGCCGTATAGATGTGGGCGTGTTGGTAGCCTACCTATTTTACATCCAGCGCTTCTTTGACCCGATCCGCTCACTCACCCTGCAATATTCGGTCATGCAGCGCGCCATGGCCTCAGGCAAGCGCCTGACGGATGTGCTCGACGTCAAGATCGATGTTAAGGACAAACCCAATGCCGAGGTGCTTTCGCCCGAAATGGACGGCTCGGTCGAGTTTAGGGACGTCACCTTCGGCTACGATCCGAACCGTTCGGTTCTGAAAAATGTCTCGTTCAAGGTCAATCCGGGCGAGACGGTCGCACTAGTCGGACCGAGCGGTTCTGGCAAATCGAGTGCGATGGCCCTGGTCCACCGCTTCTATGATGTTCAGCAGGGTCAGGTGCTGGTCGGCGGACATGATGTACGCGACCTCACCCAGGAATCGCTCGGCCGCCAGGTCGCCATGGTGCTGCAGGAGCCATTCCTGTTCACCGGGACGGTCTTCGAGAACATTCGATACCAGAAGACGGAAGCCACGCGCGACAAGGTGATCGAGGCGGCCAAGGCTGTCGGCGCGCATGACTTCGTCATGAGCCTCGCCGACGGGTATGAGACCCAACTTGGCGAACGCGGCGACAACTTATCTCTCGGCCAGCGCCAGCTTATCAGTTTCGCCCGCGCCCTCGTCGCTGACGCCAAGATCCTCGTGCTCGACGAAGCTACCGCCAATATCGACAGCTACACGGAATTGCAGATTCAGAAGGCTCTGATCAAGCTGCTTGAAGGGCGGACTGGCCTCGTCATCGCCCACCGTCTCGCCACGGTCCGGGGGGCCGAGCGCATCATCGTGCTTCAGAATGGCCAAGTTATTGCGACTGGCAACCACGATGAGTTAATAGCCATGGGCGGCCTGTATTCCAAACTCTACTATCTCAACTACGCCTCCTTCGACGACCTTCCCGAACACGATACCACCGTCCAAGCTGGCTCTCAGACCTGACATCTTGGCGGCCTTGTGGTAGTGGCGTTGACTTTCGGGCGTGTCGGCAGACCACTCAGGCCACCGCATCCGGCCAGCAGCCAGCATTCAAGAACGAGCACTCCTCGCAATTCGTGAAGACCGGCTGCGAACGATTTCCTCCAGCATCGTATCCGACCGCGGTGCACCACCATCATCGGGCGAGCTCGCTGGAGGTGTTGGCTGGGCGTCGCAAAGCCGCTCGCGAGCGCGCCCTCAATAGCGCCGTAGCGAGTGACGGCTTTGCCACCGACGGGCCGCTGATGAAGCTGGATTAGTGGGCGCCGCACCGACGCCGCCCCGGGCGAGAAGAACCTCCTGCGGCTGGCTATGGGCAACGACTAGCGCCAGCGCGACGAGCAGACGCGTGCCGGCATCGTGACGCGCTCGGCTACCCTCTCCTTAGGATCGTGCATGTTCACACGATGGCCCAGACGCCAGCCAACGCACAAAGCTGGTATTCTGTGCCGCCTGCTCGTCGTCAGTTTGGCCTCCTCCCGATTGCCCGCCCCACCACGTGCAAGCTCGAGCACATGGTCAGCCAAGTCGAGCCATGATTTCGGATTGAATGGTCCTCGCGGTGTAAAGGGAAGCATCTAGCGGCAGATTTCCAAATGCCATTTGACAAAGCAGGTAGTTGGCACCTGCCTCTTCCAACTGATCTAGCAGAGCTTTTCGCACAGACTCTGCTGATCCTACCACGCACAATTCACTCTCGACTGCCGCATCGAAGGTTAGCGGCAAGTTTGGTGGAGTGGGGATAGCGTTAAGCTCGTAAAGGAATTGGAAGCTCTTGAGCCAGCGTGCGTAAGCAGGTGCCGCGAGCGAATAGGCATGTGTGTCACAACGCCCAATCACGACCATGCGGAGCAATCCGACAAATCTCCCTTGATCCCCCCCGCCTGCGTTGTCCTCTCGATAGGCGCGGAACGCATCAGTAGTTTTGCGAACAGAAGAGGAAGGTCCTACACACGCGATATTTGTTCCATTCGCAGCGGCCCAAGCTGTGGACTCGGGTCGATTGGCAGCGACCCATGTGGGCGGATGTGGACGCTGATGAGGTCTTAGCGTCAAAGGAACGTCATTGAGATCAAAATGGCGGCCTTGATAGCATAGCGTGCCGACCTCCCTCGAATTCACAAGTATTTGCATAAGAATTTCGCTGGCTTCGGCATAACGGCCCGGCACCGCGTCCGCACCAATCCCGAAGTAGCCCAATTCGGTCGGGAGAGCACCGCGCCCTATGCCCAGTTCGAGCCTGCCACCGCTCAACTGGTCCAGCATACAGATCTCTTCGAACGCACGCAGCGGATGATAAAGCGCAAGCAGCATCACCAAGGGTCCGAGACGCAAGCGCCGGGTGCGCTGGGCGACGCTCGATAAGAACAGATTCGGCGATGGACCTCTCCCATGGGGAGTACAGTGGTGTTCTGCGAGATGATAGGCATAGAACCCTAGCTGATCGCACGCCTCTGCTAATATCAGGCGATCTTCGTACTGCCGGCCTATATCGCGGCCATCCTCATCCAAATGATCGAAGATGCCGAAAGCCAGGTTTGAAGGAAAGACGTTTGTCACTCTTTAAGTCCCCGATTTTAAAAGCAGGCTGTTTTTCTTGCTGGGATCACCAGCAAGTCGGAAGAGATGTGTGTGATCGCCGATTAGCGTCAGCGTAACGAAGAAGCAGAGCCTGACGCTTCCCTGCCTCTGGAGCTTGGCACCGTTAAGCTTCCAGCAATGTCGCCAGCGGCAGCAAGAAATTCATCCATCTGCTCTTTTGTGCCGATGCTGACGCGGATACAGTGTTCCAAGCCTTTGTCCGGAAAAAACGCGACAAGTATCTTTTGCCTCTCCAATGCTGCTTGCCACCATGAGCCGTCCTGTCCCGCGGGCACACGGGCCAGCAAGAAATTTGCGCGGGAGGGTGTTACGGAAAATCCGAGTTGCGATAGTGCAACTGTCACTCGCTCTCGTTCATCCTTGATGTGCTTGTGGTTGTCTGCGTAGGCGCCGCGATGCGCAAGCACGCTGATACCTACGGCATGCCCGATCACGTTCATGTTGAAGACGTTCTGTATGTTTCGCAGCCTTCCAATAATTTCAGGGTGACCGAAACCGAAACCGACGCGAATGCCGGCGGCGGCATAGCTTTTCGAGAATGACCTCAAGATCAGAAGGTTCGAATACCGGTTGATGAGGCGCAGTCCGTGATCGGGTGCAAAGTCGACGTATGCCTCATCAAGGACAATCAAGCGGTCCGATTGTGCTACGAGGCGTTCGATATCGCTGATCGGGAGGAATGTTCCGGTCGGATTGTTTGGATTGGCCAACATAATAAACTTGGCGTCTTTTGCCGGACCGGAAAGCAATTGCTCCATTGGCAGGGAATGAGCTTGACATCCGATTTCGAGGAACTCAGCGCCCTGAAGCATGGCAAGTTTGCGGTTGAACGAAAACCCTGGCGACATCATCGCAACCTTGTCGCCGTGTGCGAGGAAAGCTCTGTAGATCAGTCCGAGCAGTTCAGACGACCCGTTGCCAGCGATGACCTGATCCCTGGAAACGCCATAGGCGCTGGACGCTGCTTCCCTCAGTCTGGAGTTGTCGTCATCCGGATATAGATACTGGCGCTTGAGGGCCGCCACTGCACTTTGCATTATGATTGGCGGCAACGGAAACGGGTTCTCATTCGTATTCAGCTTGATAAAATTTCCGTCCGGCGCTGGTCCGTTGGACGGCAGAGCATCTAACTGTCGTGTCACTTGCGAAAGAGCCGAAAGCACAGTTTGCAGTTTTGCATCGGACATATTTTACTCCGTTTCAGTCACACAGGGGGCATCCGTATGAGCTCGCAACGAGAGCAACATGGCGGACGAGATTGACGATGGCAGGGTTGCCTTTCACACAATGGTCGCAGCGCCGGCTGACATGGGAATTCGGCCAGGCTGTCCTCGGTCGAATCGAGTTGACGCGGACGCGGATCTGCATCGCTGCGCGGCGCCAAGGCGCTAAGCGGCTCAGCTCATGCCCAGGGTCATGCTTTCAAAGACGCTTGATCTCGACGCCATATTTCCTCAGCACGTAGCCAATCTGACGCGGGGTCAGCCCAAGCAGGCGCGCTGCCTTTGCCTGCACCCAGCCACATCTTTCCATGGCAGCAATGACGCGCTCTATGTCGGGCGTCCTCGCCCCAATTGGGTGGGTTGCGCCGGCAAGCGGGACTGTACTCGCGGCCGAACTGGCGGCCGCGTCCGGCGGCGTGGCCAAATTCGCTGACTCCGACAGGATCGGCGGTGGTTGCAGCGCGGCCTTGCCCGATCTGCACTTCCACAGCGCCTCGGCAAAGCATTGGCCTTGGGAGCAGGCAAAGTCGTTTCTCCCGATTGACAGTCCCTCGGCCAGGATCGCTGTCCGGTGCACGCAATTTTCAAGCTCGCGAATGTTGCCGGGAAACTCACATTTCATCAGCACTTCAATCGCACGCGGATCGAAGGTGAGCGTACAGCCGTTCTCGTCGTTGAACTTCTTGAGAAACTCAGCTGCGAGGAGCGGAATATCGCTGCGCCTTTGGCGCAATGCTGGTACCAGCAAGGGAACCACGTTGATGCGGTAGTATAGGTCGGCGCGGAACTCATTCCTTGCAACCGCCTCTTCCAGGTTCCTGTTCGTGGCGGCAATCACGCGAACATCGACCTTGATGGTCTGATTGCTGCCGACGCGCTCAAACTCCTGCTCCTGCAGCACGCGCAGTAGCTTTGCCTGGAACGAGGCCGAGATCTCGCCAATCTCATCGAGAAACAACGTCCCCTTGTCAGCGAGCTCAAAGCGCCCCTTGCGGGAATTGAATGCGCTTGTGAAGGCACCCTTCTCATGACCGAACAATTCGGATTCCAGGACTGTCTCTGGGAGCGCTGCACAATTGAGTTTAACGAAGGGCCGCTTGGCGCGCGGCGACAACTCGTGAATTGCCTTGGCAGCCAGCTCCTTCCCGGTACCGGACTCACCTCGCAGCAGAACTGTGGTTTTTGCCTTGGCTACGACCGCGATCTTCTCCAGCAGGGCGCTTATCGCCGGACTGTCACCAATCATCCCCTCGACGTGAACCTTTTTGCGCCGGGGTGCAGGGTGCTTAACATCAGAAAATTTCGTTTGCAGCCGATGTTCCAGCTCCGGCGTTCGCTCGCGGTCGGCCGCGGAGAAGCGATGCAACTTGACTGTCTGTCCCACCATGTTGGCAATCATGGTAAGCAGCCGGACATCATCGTCGAGCCGATAGCTTGACCTGCTTTCCAAAACCCAGTCCAAAGTCAGCGCGCCTATGGCGTTCCCATCAACACGAATGGGAACGCCGATGAACGACACGGTGTCGGAGGCCCCAAGCACCTCGATATCAGCGGCAGTGAAGGTCGGATGCATCGCTATGTCCTCGGCGACGAGCGGCGTGTCGGTCGTCACAATCTGATCGATGGCGTTGCGCGGCAGGCGCGACCGGGAGGGCTCATTGCCGTTCGTGCCGCAGCCGCTGGCCACTGTGACGTCCAGTCCGCCCTCGGCATCGCAGAGAGCGATGATGCCGTGCCGCATCTGCACAAACGAGTGCAGGAGATCGACTACCTTGGCCAACTTGAGTTCGAGCCGGGCGGCATCGGCGAGTACTTTCGATATTTCGAAGACGCCGGTTAGCGCGCGCTCGTGCAATGCCACATTCGCAGGATTCGTGTCGGACTTTGGACAACCCTTTATCGCATTCGGCAGCGATATGCCGCAGTCGCGGGCATTCTGTTCTGACTTGCTAATGTTGTGGTGCATGTGATCCTCGATCTCGCGCCATCAAATCTAGGCTGGCGGCATGTGCGCCCGCGACGTCGCGGGCACGCGCGAAAATGCTCCGACGTGAACTCGTGCCGCCGCCGTGTGGTCGAGCGCAAAGCGAGTCCAGCCCTGACGCATCGCTTGGCTACTCCCTCCACGAAGCTTGGCCATGTTATTGGCTTGCCCCGGGCAAACACACGTTGTTTTCAAAAGACTGGAGCGAGGCGGCATAGTCAATCGAGCTTTCTTTCATCTGTGAAAGGAAACCTCGCGGCCTATGATAGGATTCATCAGTTCTATCTTTGCGTTGAAGCAGAAATACCTGGGCCGGCCATGCCTTGCCCGAGCGGCTGACCGCGCGGAGTGTAAATGCGGGGCCGTGCCATTCACCAGCGCCCGCGAAGGAGGGGCGGGAGCGATAATAACAGCCAACGGTACTGGTCCGTTGCTGCCGCAACCGCCATCTTTCTCGAGTTGATCAGGCGGCGGCGATGTCGCGTGTGAAGGCGCGAAGCTGGCGTCGAGTACGACTTCGTAGGCGGTGCTCGCAACTTTATGAATCGCATCGTCGTGGTCAGCACCATCACCAGCCTGGGGCCGAAATCGGCACACTCAATGAGCGTATCGAAAAGTCTGAACGGATTACGATGCGACCGCTTGAAAACGGCTGCCCCTGCTGCGGGCGTTGATTTGCAAAATGGGTCGTCCAAAGGCCGTCCGAATTTATTCTGTGCATTGCAGTGGCTGCATGGTCGTAGGCTGTCTAGAAACGAGCGCTTCCGAACAGGGGTAAGTTAGCCTGTCATCTGGACGGCCTTGAACAGGCGACCTATTGGTACGCGCTGGCGCCAACGATGGGGCCCGGTCCAAAGCCGGCTAACGAGGAACCCACCACGCTCTGTGCAGCAAAACCGCTAGCCAGAGGGATCGACCGGCAGCACTCTGCCACAGACCATCAAGGGCGTTCGGACCGCGGCCTTGCCCGCTGGTCTGACACCGCATTCCTCCATCATTGGCGAGCCCACATCAGTTCAGGTGATGCGGATTCATCTGGCATGGGTATTGCGACGGCGTTGGTGCAGCGTTCGACCGGAGCGCCGCGATAGGGAGAAGCCCGGGAGAAGTCACGCCACCTCGATCCGGTCAGGGAGAGAGAAACAGTGTCAGCTGCACAAGTCCGCGGCGCGAGTCCCGCGCCCCGCAAACCCTTCTACACCAAGCTCTACGCCCAGGTGCTTGCCGCCATCGCGCTCGGCGTCGCAATTGGCTATTTTTATCCGGAGACCGGCGAGAGCCTGAAGCCGCTGGGTGATGCCTTCATCAAGCTGGTCAAGATGATCATCGCGCCTGTCATCTTCCTGACAATTGCGACCGGCATTGCCGGCATGAACGATCTTCATAAGGTCGGCCGGGTCGCCGGCAAGGCAATGGTTTATTTCCTCACCTTCTCAACGCTCGCGCTGATCGTCGGCCTCATCGTCGCCAATGTCGTCCAGCCTGGCGACGGCCTGAACATCGATCCGGCCTCGCTCGATGTCCAGGCCGTGAATACCTATGCCGCAAAAGCCAAAGCGCAGTCGGTCACCGGCTTCCTGATGAACATCATCCCGCCAACGATCGTCGGTGCCTTCGCGGAAGGCGACATCCTGCAGGTGCTGTTCTTCTCGGTTCTGTTCGGTATGGCGCTTGCGATGGCCGGAGAGACGGGCAAGCCTGTCGTTTCCTTCCTCCAGGCGCTCATTGTGCCTGTCTTCAAGCTCGTCGGAATTCTGATGAAGGCCGCGCCGATCGGCGCTTTTGGCGCGATGGCCTTCACCATCGGCAGATATGGCATCGGTTCGGTAGTCAACCTCGCGATGCTGGTCGCGACGTTCTATTTCACCGCCTTCCTCTTCGTGTTCGGGGTTCTCGGCGCAGTCTGCCGTTACAACGGCTTTTCGATTTGTTCTCTCATTCGTTACATCAAGGAAGAGCTGCTGCTTGTCCTCGCAACGTCCTCCTCGGAGGCGGCGCTCCCGTCGCTGATGGAGAAAATGGAGAAGGCGGGCGCCAGGCGTTCGGTTGTGGGTCTCGTCATCCCGGCCGGATATTCGTTCAATCTGGATGGCACGAATATCTACATGACGCTAGCGGCTCTCTTCATCGCACAGGCGACGAACACGGATCTGTCCATCGGCGATCAGGTGCTGCTGCTGCTCGTAGCAATGCTTTCCTCCAAGGGCGCTGCAGGTGTGACAGGTGCGGGCTTCATCACCCTGGCGGCTACGCTCGCGGTAGTTCCGAGTGTTCCCGTTGCTGGGATGGCACTGATACTCGGCATCGACCGATTCATGTCCGAATGCCGGGCGCTGACGAATTGCGTCGGCAACGCAGTGGCATCCCTCGTCGTCGCACGCTGGGAAGGAGAGTTGGACCGAGCACAGATGAAAGCTGCCTTCAGCGGTCATCAGCTTACCGAGGCATCAAACCGGCTACCCTCCTGCAAGTAAGGTGGGCGGCCCACGACCTGTCAAGTCGCTTAGCTGGCCACATAACTGAACGACCGACCCGCAGCCTCTAAACGGCTCCTCACGGACCATGTATCAGAAGCGCTAAATGTGTGAGTGCAAATCTTCACCGCCCTTTAAGCGAATGAGCCTTTCAGTATACCCGGCCGGTTTACGTCTGCAATGATGTTCGTCCAACACGCTGTGCCCATTCGTATGGGGACGTCTTCGTTTTGCCACCCGAAACCGAAACGCGTTAGGCGGACAGAGAGCCGGCCCGCGTCAAAAACCAATCAGAATAGGACCTATGACCAAGCGCCCCACAATTGCCGATCTCGCCCGCGAAGCCCGAGTCAGCGTAGCAACGATCGATCGGGTTCTGAACGCCCGCCATCCGGTGCGCGAGGAGACCGCGCGGCGGGTCCACGACGCCGCCCAGGCGATCGGCTATCATGCTGCCGGGCTAATCAAGCAGCGGTTGCGGCGAGACCTTCCGCACTACCGTCTGGGCTTCATCTTGAGAAAACCGGCCCAGCATTTCTACCAAGATTTTGCGCGCGAGGTCGAAGCATCGGTCAATTTGGCCCAGTCCTTCCACGGCATTCCGCTCGTCGAATTCGCCCCGTCACATATGCCGAGCGACCTGATCGCGCCGCTCAAGGAGTTGGGCGCACGCTGCCATGCAATCGCGATGGTGGCACCGGACCACCCGAAAATCACAGCAGCGGTTGAGGACCTCAAGGCCAAGGGCATTCCGGTTTTCTCGCTGCTTTCCGACTTCGCCGCCGGCGTGCGACAGGGGTATATCGGCCTTAACAACCGCAAGGTGGGGCGCACGGCCGCTTGGATGGTGTCCAAGGTCGCAAAACGGCCCGGCAAAGTGGCGGTGTTTGTCGGCAGCCATCGTTTCCAGGGGCACGAGCTCCGTGACGTCGGCTTTCGCTCCTATTGCCGTGAGAACGCGCCCACGTTCGAGGTGCTGGATCCGGTCATGAACCTCGAGAAACGGCAGATCACCTACGAGGCAACGCTTGATCTCATGCAGCGGGAGCCCGAGCTCGTCGGCTTCTATGTCGCCGGCGGCGGCATGGAGGGCGCGATCTCCGCGCTCCGAGAAGAGGGCAAAAGTCGGGATCTCGTCGCGATCGTGAATGAAATCACACCTGAGTCTCGGGCAGCGCTCGCAGATAACATCGTCACGATGGCGGTCGCCACGCCAATGCGCCGGCTTTGCCAGGAGCTGATAACGCTGATGACACGGGCTATCGAGACCGGCACCGCTGAAACACCCGGACAGACATTTCTGCCGTTCGACATCCATCTGCCGGAAAATATATGAAGGCGGAAGCGCGAGGTAGATTGCCTAGATCCGCAGCGTCAACCTCCACCGGCTTCACTTGCCAACATGCCCCACGTTCTCGTGCAGGGGGTGTGGTCAATGATCCCGCACGGCAAGAGCCGAGCGAGGCCAGCACAGTCCATTTGGGGTCGACCTCGTCGACCGCCATCTCCTCGCCTGGCTGCACGTGAAAAGCCGCGGCACAGCCGGCAAGGTAGGAATTTAACCGGGCTAACCATCTTCTGGGACTTCGCACGCAAATCGAGGCGGCAGTCAATTCAGTAGCAGCCCGGGCGTGTGTTCTGCTCGTTCCGGCCCCTCGCACTTAGCAAGGAACTGCGCCGCTCTGCCGGGCCAAAGGCCCGACGCCCGAAGGGCAACCGCTCCTACGCGATCGCGTCCGCCTCCAGAAGCCGCCATCGAAAAGAATGCTCGCGTCGTCACCACCTACGGCCAAAGCGGGCAATCAAGGCAGCTGGCATCACTCTGCCACACATCCTCGACGAGCAACTCGCCTGAGATCAGCCCCAGAACGTAGGTAACACGCGCCGCGCCGGCGCTTGTCGAACATGCTGATCAGCCTGTCTTACAGGCGGTGATTAGGTGGGGCTCAACATCTTCCGGGACTTCGCACGCGATTTCGAGGTGGCAGTCGGTACCAAGAAACGAAAGGTCGGATCGGCGTGCACGAGACGCTCAATGATTTCAGGCAAAGGCGCCAGGCGAGATGCCTCCTGCAACATCATTTCCCGCATCCACATGCTTGCCGGATCACTATTGTGAAGCTCAGGCCATTGGACGGCTTCCGTGAATGCAGGAGGAGGAAGTGGCGGCGGAAGTTGGACAATCCGCAGGGGTGTTGCTTTTGCGAAATGCTGCGCCAGCCGTAAGGGCATGGTCCCGATGCGGTTGGTGCCTGACAGGACGGGCGGGATCAGGCTAAAGCCCTGTACGACAACTTCGATACGTCTCTCGAAACCGTGCTCGAGCAAATACCATTCCTCCATGGTGGGCTGCCGGGTGTGCCTGAATTTGAGCACAACATGTCCCATGCACAAGTATCGCTCGAATGTAAGTGGCTCCGACAGCTGCTTGTTCGTGCCGCAGCCTACGCCTACGAGCTTATCTTCGAACAGGGCTGCGCGAGGATGTTTCGACATGAACACTTCCGGCATGATCAGAAAATCAACGTCGCCGCGCCGGAGAAGCTCCTCGGGGTCGTCGCAAATAGGCAGACATTCAAAGCGAACGGCGGGAGCTTCCCGCGCAGCGCGCTCTACTATCTTCCTAAAAAATACGAGCGTGATGTAATCGGAAAGCATGATTCGGAAGAGACGATCCGATTGGGCCGGGTTGAAGGCGTCGGGGGAAATAATCGATAGCTGGATGTGCAGCAATGCGTCCCGGACTGCTGGGGCGAGCCCGTCGGCGCGCGGCGTCAAAATGAGCTCGCGGCCGTTCATCGTAAATAGCTCATCGTTAAAATAGGCGCGTAGCCGAGCAACGGCGGCGCTCATGGCCGGCTGGCTCAGGTTGATACTGCGAGCCGCGGCAGTGACTTTACGCTCCCTCATCAGAGCGTCCAGCACAACGAGGAGATTTAGATCCAGCCCTTTAAAACGCATGTCATGTTCTATCCAACGTGTGGATGCGTATCATTCAAACAATCAATTTTACGAATTTACGAGCCATGCATTAGAGGAACGGAAAGTGAGCGACGTCAAGCTCAAATCGACGACACGGGCCGGAACTCGAGAGAGCGTCTGGCTCACCTTCGCCAACGACAACGGCTGAGTGCAGCCACCAACGCCGCTTTGGTCGAGTAATGCGGCCGCAAAAACCAATATGAAGAGAGGTCCTGAATGCGCCATCAGGTGCAGTGGAAGTTGTGCTGGGAAAACGAGTTGCAGCTCTCCGATCACGTTAAGCTCGCCGAGTTCTTTCGTGATACGTACGGGCCGACTGGGGCGTCCAACGCAGAACCGTTCGAAGGTAGTCGAAGCTGGGCCGGAGCCAGGCCTGAACTCCGCGTAATCGCCTATGATTCAAGCGGTGTAGCGGCTCACATGGGCATACTGCGCCGTTTCATCAAGGTCGACGCGGTCGACCTGTTGGTGGCTGAGCTGGGCCTGTACGGGGTACGTCCGGACCTTGAGGGTCTGGGAATCGCCCATTCAATCCATGTCATGCTTCCAATACTGCAGGAGCTTGGCGTTCCATTCGCTTTCGGAACGGTCAGGGACGCGCTGCGGAATCATGTTGAGAGGTTCGGACGGCGATACAGCCCTATGGCCGTTTTGTCGGGAATTCGCGTGCGCTCCACCCGACCAGAGGCCCGCCTCGACCTGCCGCCCACACGCATCGATGACGCACTCACCATTGTTCTGCCAGTTGGACGGCCGATCAGCGAATGGCCCACGGGCACGATGATAGATCGGAACGGACCAGAGCTATGAGCCGGTCCGATTGCTTGTACGAAGTGCGCCGTGAGTGCTCTGACGGCACCGGCCGTCGAAGCGTTTATCTGACGTTTGACGACGGTCCCAATCCACTTTTCACACCGGAGATTCTCGACGTGCTGGCAGAGCAGCGGGTGCCGGCGACTTTCTTCGTCATCGGCGCCTACGCCTTAGAGCACCCAGATCTAATCCAACGGATGATCGCAGAAGGGCACGAGGTAGGCAACCACACGATGTCTCATCCGGACCTGTACCAATGCGGTTTCGGCGAAGTGCAACGTGAGGTCTTTGAAGCGAACGACGCCATCGTGAGAGCGTGCCCGCAGGCCTCGGTCCGCTTTGTTCGCGCGCCCTACGGCGCCTGGAGCGAAGAAGTCTGCACAGCATCACAGATCGCCGGGCTGGCGGCCCTTCATTGGTCCGTCGACCCTCGAGATTGGTCTCGCCCTGGAGTCGAGGCGATTATTGATACAGTGCTCGCCTCTGTCCGGCCGGGCGCAATTGTACTCTTGCACGACGGATGCCCTCCCGGCGAGTTGAGCCAGGGCGCTCACGCCGGCATGCGCGACCAGACGGTCACGGCGCTGTCCCGGCTGATTCCAGCACTGCGTGAGCGCGGATTTGTAATCCGCTCACTTCCTCAACATCACTGAACAAACGAGATCCCATGACACTTCTTGGTACAACCAGCACTGTGGCCATTTCGCTTTATGCACTGCTCTCGACTGCCTATAAGAGCATGCAAGGGCTTTATGCTATGCCGACAAAGGATTCGTCGGCGTTGGAGGTTCTCGTCGGCTCCGACAAACTGCCCAGCGTGGATGTCATCGTCCCCTGCTTCAACGAGGATCCGCGCACGCTTTCAGAGTGCCTGGCTTCCATTGCAGACCAAGAATACGCCGGAAGACTTCGGGTCTATTTGGTTGATGACGGTTCTGGAAATCGCGAAGCCTTAGGAACTGTCCACGAAGACTACGCGCGCGACCCTAGGTTCGACATCATTTTGCTTCCCGAGAATGTTGGAAAGCGCAAGGCGCAGATCGCCGCGATACGCCGCTCATCAGGGGATCTGGTGCTTAACGTTGATTCAGACACGGTACTCGCACCCGACGTCATTTCCAAGCTTGTACCGAAGATGCGAGATTCAGCGGTCGGCGCAGTCATGGGTCAGTTGACGGCCAGTAACCGAACCGAGAGCTGGCTGACCAGGCTGATAGACATGGAGTACTGGCTGGCTTGCAACGAGGAGCGCGCGGCACAGGCTCGCTTCGGTGCCGTTATGTGCTGTTGCGGCCCATGTGCCATGTACCGCCGGTCTGCGCTCCTTTTGTTACTGGACCAGTACGAGTCGCAATTTTTTCGGGGCAAGCCAAGCGACTTCGGTGAGGATCGCCATCTCACTATCCTGATGCTGAAAGCAGGCTTTCGAACCGAATACGTTCCGAGCGCCATCGCGGCCACAGTCGTTCCGAACAGACTCGGACCGTATCTGCGCCAACAACTCCGTTGGGCACGAAGCACATTCCGGGACACGCTGCTTGGGCTGCGCTTGCTGCCTAGCCTAAATAGCTATCTCACGTTGGACGTGGTCGGACAGAATCTCGGCGCGCTACTCCTCGCCCTATCGGTATTAACGGGCCTCGCACATTTCGCACTGACAGGCACTGTGCCTTGGTGGACAGGACTGATGATTGTGTCCATGACCATGCTCCGATGCAGCGTGGTAGCATTTCGTGCTCGACAATTTCGATTTCTTGGCTTTTCGCTGCACACGTTCATCAACGTCTTTCTCTTGCTTCCGTTGAAGGCCTACGCGCTGTGTACCTTGAGCAATAGCGATTGGCTGTCACGAAGCTCTGCTGTCGCTACATCGAACACTGGGGGAAAACAGGCCCCCACCCAAACTCCGATCACTGGTTCCAGCAGGGCAGAATTCTCGCCCCATTCGGCTCCGCTTCGCAGGCTCAATCTTGCGCGGGATTCTTCGGAATTAGTCCTGTCGGACAACATTTGCGGCGACGAGTGATCGCTACTTACCTGATGGACGAGAGGTGCACGAGTTTGACCCAGAACGCGAATCATCAGTTGCTTGATCGGGAATTGGCCGCAGACGATCCGTGGCGCCTCGACGGCAATCCGTTCGAGCAGAAGCGCCACACGCAAATGCTCCAGCTGGCGCTTGCCCAAGGCTCCATTACAAATGCCCTCGAAGTCGGGTGCGCTGCCGGCGCATTCACGGAAAAACTAGCCCCCTACTGCCAAGGGCTCACCGTCATCGATGTCGTGGCGCAAGCGATTGCTCGAGCACGTCAACGGATAAAGGAGCCGTCGCGCATCAACTGGATAGTCTCCGATGTTCAACAGTTTTCGACCAACGAGTTGTTTGACCTGATCGTTGTGGCGGAGGTCCTCTACTACCTCGGAGACATAGCCGAGATGCGCGCGGCCGTCAAAAACCTGGTGCGGGTGCTTGCGCCAGGCGGGCATCTGATCTTCGGATCGGCAAGGGATGCTAATTGCCGTCGCTGGGGTCACGCCGCTGGTGCTGAGCCGGTCATCGCCATGCTGAACGAAACGTTGATCGAGGTAGAGCGTCTTGAGTGTCGGGGCGAGTCGGTCAACGAAGACTGCTTGCTCGTCCGTTTCCGGAACCCGATTTCCGCTTCCTGATGAATCGAATCTATCGCCGTTAACGTGGAGACACTATGCGCATCTGTGGTACCAAGCTGACCCATGATGGGGCGATCGCCCTGGTCGAGGATGGACGGCTCGTCTTCTGCGTTGACCAGGAAAAGCGGCACAACGATCCGCGTTACCAATCCATCGATAATCTCGACGCAATTGTTGCCGCTTTAGCGGAGCAGCGGCTAGATCCTTGTGATGTCGATCAGTTCGTTATCGACGGCGGGGATGGCGAAGACGAGTCACAGTTTCAGGTCGGCAGGCAACCAAGCAACCGCCAGTTTTGTCGTCCCTCTCGGTAAAATGAACCCATGTCCATGGTAGCGATCGACCTTACTGACGTAAGCAAAACTTATGACAAGCTCGTTGTCGACAGGCTGTCGTTCCGCGTTGCGGCGGGGGAATGCTTCGGGCTCTTGGGACCGAACGGCGCGGGCAAAAGCACGATTGCGCGTATGGTCCTCGGCATGACATCGCCTGATGCGGGGAAGATTACTGTGCTCGGCGCTCCAGTGCCGGCGCGCGCGCGTTTGGCACGTATGCGCATCGGCGTGGTCCCGCAGTTCGACAATCTTGATGCCGCGTTCACTGTACGCGAGAACCTGTTGGTGTTCGGGCGCTACTTCCGGATGAGCAGACGCCAGATCGATGCGGTCATACCATCGCTGCTTGAGTTCGCCCGCCTCGAGAACAAAGCGGATGCGCGCGTCGCCGAACTGTCCGGCGGCATGAAGCGGCGCCTGACGCTCGCGCGTGCGCTGATCAATGACCCGCACTTGCTGGTGATGGACGAGCCGACCACCGGCCTCGATCCGCAGGCCCGCCACCTGATCTGGGATCGGCTGCGATCGCTGCTGGCGCGGGGCAAGACTATTCTTTTGACTACCCATTTCATGGAAGAGGCCGAGCGGCTGTGCGATCGGCTGTGCGTTATGGAGGAGGGGCGCAAGATCGCCGAAGGTCGCCCGTCCGAACTCATTGACGAGCAGATCGGCTGTGACGTGGTCGAGGTCTACGGCGGCAATCCGCATGAACTGGGTGCGCTGATCCGGCCGTACGCACAGCGCATCGAGGTGAGCGGTGAGACGCTTTTTTGCTATGCACCCGATCCGGAGCAGGTGCTGGCGCAGCTACGCGGGCGCACGGGTCTACGCCTTCTGCAGCGTCCCCCCAATCTCGAGGATGTGTTTTTGCGGTTAACCGGGCGCGAGATGGAGGACTGAACAATGGGCGAACGTTATGCGGCGGGCATGCCCGCCAATGCGTGGAATTGGGTCGCGGTTTGGCGCCGCAACTATCTTGGATGGAAGAAAATCGGGCTTGCATCGGTTCTCGGCAACCTCGCCGATCCGATGATCTATCTGTTCGGTCTCGGCTTTGGCATCGGAACAATGATAGGTCCTGTTGAGGGCACTTCGTACATTGCGTTTCTCGCGGCTGGCATGGTTGCCACAAGCGTGATGGCATCGGCGACCGCTGAAACGGTCTACGGGAGTTTCGGCCGCATGGGCGACCAGCGCACCTGGGAAGGAATGCTATGCACTCAGCTGACGCTCGGCGATATCTTACTCGGCGAATTGGCGTGGGCAGCCACGAAGGCCCTCATGGCGGGCACAGCAATCACTATTGTTGCCACCACGCTCGGATACGCATCGTGGCCATCCATCCTCTGCTTGCTGCCAGTCATCGCTCTCAATGGCCTCGCCTTCGCGAGTCTAGCGATGGTCGTCACGGCGCTTGCGCCCAGCTATGAATATTTCATATTTTATAATACGCTTGTTATTACACCCATGCTGTTCCTTTGCGGCGCGATGTTTCCGGTCAACCAATTGCCCGGCGCTTTTCAGTATGCTGCCTCCTTATTGCCGCTCGCACATGCAGTCGACCTCATTCGTCCAGCGATGCTTGGCCGTCCGATTGACAAAATGGGCCTGCATATCGGCGCGCTTTGCATATACACGGTTTTGCCCTTCTTCTTTTCGATTGCTCTTTTTCGTCGAAGGCTGATGCGTTGACGCTACTCACCATTCGAATTGGATGTTTGGGCGCAACCCATTCACACGCCGCCTAGATCAAGACATGCGTTTTAAAGGACTCGATCTGAACCTCCTCGTTGTGTTGGACGCTCTGGTCAGGGAACGTAAAGTCACCGCGGCGGCCCGCAGTATTAACCTGAGCCAGCCGGCAATGAGCGCCGCCGTTGCTCGGTTACGCGCCTATTTCAGCGATGAGCTATTTACGATGAGCGGCCGCGAGCTCATTTTGACACCGCGCGCTGAGGGGCTCGCCCCAGCAGTCAGGGAGGCATTGCTGCACATCCAGCTATCGATTATTTCCTGGGACGCCTTCAACCCAGCCCAATCGGATCGTCGCTTCCGGATCATCCTTTCCGATTACATCACGCTCGTATTTTTTAAGAAGATCGTAGAACGTGCTGCGCGGGAAGCTCCCGCCGTCCGCTTTGAATGTCTCCCTATTTCCGACGACCCCGAGGAGCTTCTCCGGCGCGGCGACGTTGATTTTCTGATCATGCCGGAAGTATTCATGTCGAAACATCCTCGCGCAGCCCTGTTCGAAGATAAGCTCGTATGCGTAGGCTGCCGCACGAACAAGCAGCTGTCAGAGCCACTTACATTGGAGCGATACTTATCGATGGGGCAGGTTGTCCTCAAATTCGGGGACACCCGGCAGCTCTCCGTCGAGGAATGGTATCTGCTTGAGCACGGTTTCGAGAGACGTATCGAAGTTGTCGTACACGGCTTTAGCCTGATCCCGCCCGTTGTATCCGGCACCAGCCGCATCGGGACCATGCCCTTACGGCTGGCGCAGCATTTCGCAAAAACAACACCCCTGCGGATTGTCCAACTTCCGCCACCACTTCCTCCCGCATTCACGGAGGCCATCCAATGGCCTGCGCTCCACAATAGTGATCCGGCAAGCTTGTGGATGCGTGAAATGATGTTGCAGGAGGGATCTCGTATGATTCCTCTGCCTAAGAGCACCGGACGTCTCAGTTGTCCGCAAATTGAGAAACTGCTCCCCCCTCGACTATGAGAGGAGGCATGGATGGCGATTGGAATTGGGAGATTCCTGCATTGTCGAGAACGATGTGGAGAGAGCTGATGCTTCAGCCTAAGAGGTAGCAGCGATGCTGCGGCTGCATGAACTTGGCTGGTGGAGCGAACCGATGGGCGAAGGAATTCGGGTGCGCGCGCAACACGGTGCGTCGGTATCTCCGCCACGGCGGGACCGTTCCGTTTGGTAAACCTGTTCGGCCGACCGCGTTGACGGGCTGGACGATTGGCTGCGAGAGCGCTTGTTTCCGGTCCCCGCCGCCTGCGAGCCCGCAACTGCTCAGCAGAAGGGCGAAGCGAACGAGAGTGCATCCATTTCGTAAATGTGTGCCTATCCAAGCAATCGATTTCTCCAATTGTCCGATGACGAATATGAACGACTCAGGCAGGGACATCATTAGGAGTATTTTTCGATGGCAAACATTATCGAGGGTGGCGCGGGTGCAGAAACACTCATCGGCACCGATCGTGAAGATTGGATGGAGGGTTTCCAGGGCGGTGACTGGATTGACGGTCGTGGCGGCAACGACG
>NZ_JAMYUQ010000026.1:0-61470 GCF_040323095.1 Mesorhizobium sp. M0058 | reverse complement strand
GCTTGGCGCTGCGGCGGACGCATAGGGGGAGAGAAGTGTCACCTATGTATCCGGTTCAAAGTGTTACCCATCTATCGGCTGGACAGTTAACCGTGTGCCTCGGCGCCCTTGCCTGCAGGGCTGGTAATTGGCAAAACCTTCGGCGCCGGCGACCTTTCTCCCCTTACGGGGAGAAATGCCCGGCAGGGCAATGAGGGGCAGCGCTGGCGCCGACGGTATCGCCTTCCCAGTTACCGCGTCCGCGATTTCAGCGGCAGCCTGCTTGCGCCGTCTCGTATGCAGTGCGGCGCGCCGTCAGGCGAAACGGCATGTCGGCGAGTTCGCGCTCCGACATGGTGTCGAGCACGGGATGCGACAGCGGATCGGTCACCCAATTGAGGACATCGCCGTCATGGCGCCGCCGCGTGTAGCCGGCAAAGACTTTGAGCAATGATACGATCGTCACCATCCTCACCTCCTCGGTCTGACTGTCCCGCTAGAATCTGCCCTGTCTCGCCGTCTTTCAATTGAGATTTCGGCCGCGCCGGTTTAGAAAAACTGGAATGGCTATGCTGAACCGCGTCCATCTCAACGGCTTGCGCGCCGTCGAAACCGTCGCCCGCCTCGGCTCGCTGGCGGCCGCTGCCGGCGAGCTCAACGTCTCCGTCAGCGCCGTCAGCCAGCAGATCAACCGCACCGAAAAGCAGCTTGGACAGGCGCTGTTTGAACGAACGGCGAGCGGGCTGGTGCTGACCGAGTTCGGCACGGTTTTTTCCGCCCGGCTGGGCGCCGGTTTTCGCGAGCTGGCGCAGGCGGTGGCGCTGGCCGACGAGGCAAGCCAATGCACGCTGGTGGTTTCGGTGGCGCCGGCCTTCGCTTCGAAATGGCTGCTGCCGCGATTGTCGCGGCATTTCGATCGCCATCCCAACGTGCTGCTGCGCATCGACGCCTCGGTGCGCCTCGCCGATCTCGAACGTTCCGACATCGACATCGCCATCCGGCTTGGCGACGGCAAATGGCCGGGCGGCCGGGCGGAACTTTTGTTGGCGCAGGAAGTCTTTCCGGTCTGCGCGCCGGTGATCGCCAAGAAACTGAAGTCGATCGAAGACCTGGCGCAGACCTGCGCCATCACCGACGAGCGGGCGATGATCAACTGGGAGAGCTGGTTCAAGGCTGCCGGGGCCGAGCCGGTCACTTTTCGCAAGGGCGCGCGCTTCACCGACCCGATGTTGTGCCTGGAATCGGCAATCGCGGGCCACGGCGTCATGCTCGGCTGGCAATTGCTGGCCGCCGATGCGCTGGCCGACGGCCGCCTCGTCGCGCCTTTCGGCGTGCGGGCGCAGAGCGGCCTCGGCTACTGGCTGGTGACCTCGGCGACCAAGACCGAAAGCCGCAAGGTGCGCGATTTCAAGATCTGGATCCGCGAGGAAATCGCGGCGACCGTGGCGCAGTTCAGCGCGCTGGAAAGCGCTGCCTAGGGCTGTCCGTCGCGACAGTGCTGGAAAGCACAGCCGCGCCGATCTATGTTGGAAGCTTCACCCCCAAGACCAAGACAGGCAGGATCATGACCACACATTCGCGCGGCGTTTCCGCAACGATCGACCCGGTGAAGCTCGACAGGCTGGCGGAAGTCGCCATCAAGGTCGGGCTGCAATTGCAGCCGGGGCAGGATCTGGTGCTGACCTCGTCGACCGCAGCCCTGCCGCTGACCAGGCGCATCGTCGAGCACGCTTACAAGGCGGGCGCCGGGCTGGTAACGCCGATCTTCAACGATGACGAGATCACGCTGGCGCGCTTCCGCTACGGGGCGGATGCCGGCTTCGACCGCGCCGCCGGCTGGATGTATGAAGGCATGGCGAAGGCCTTTTCCAACAATGCGGCGCGGCTTGCCGTGCGCGGCGAGGACCCGTCGCTGTTGTCGGCGCAGGACCTGGCGAAAGTGGCGCGCGCCAACAAGGCGAACTCGATGGCCTACCAGCCGGCGCTGGAAAAGATCACCGGCTTCGACATCAACTGGAACATCGTCGCCTACCCGGATCTCGCCTGGGCAAAACAGGTCTTCCCCGGCGATGCCGACGATGTCGCCGTGGTGAAGCTCGCCGATGCGATCTTTTCGGCATCACGGGTCGATGTGGAAGACCCGATCGCAAACTGGACGGCGCACAATGCAGCGCTGCGCGGCCGCACAAAGTGGCTGAACGAGCACAATTTCCATGATCTGCATTTCAGCGGCCCGGGCACCGACCTCACCGTCGGGCTGGCCGATGGCCATGAATGGATGGGCGGCGCCTCGACTGCCAAGAACGGCGTCACCTGCAATCCGAACATCCCGACCGAGGAGGTCTTCACCACGCCGCATGCACGGCGCGTCTCCGGCCGTGTATCCTCGACCAAGCCGCTGTCCTACCAGGGCACGCTGATCGACGATATCTCGGTGCGTTTCGAAGAGGGCAGGATCGTCGAGGCCAAGGCTTCGAAGGGCGAGGACGTGCTGAAGAAAGTGCTCGACACCGACGAGGGTTCGCGCCGGCTCGGCGAGGTGGCGCTGGTGCCGCATTCCTCGCCGATCTCGGCCAGCGGCCTGCTGTTCTTCAACACGCTGTTCGACGAGAACGCCGCCTGCCACATCGCGCTCGGGCAGTGCTATTCAAAATGCTTCGTCGACGGCGCCTCGCTCAGCCAGGACGAAATCGCCCAGCGCGGCGGCAACAAGAGTTTTATCCACATCGACTGGATGATCGGCTCGGACAAGATCGACATAGACGGCGTGCACAAGGATGGCCGCAAGGTGCCGGTGATGCGCAAGGGCGAGTGGGCGTAAGCTCGCGGAGGGCGGATGGGTTTCGACCTGACGGTCAAGCGAATTTACGAAGCACCCGCGCCCGATGACGGGCAGCGGGTGCTGGTCGATCGCATCTGGCCGCGCGGCATCAGCAAGGAGGATGCCGCGCTGACGCTGTGGCTGAAGGAGATCGCGCCGAGCGATGAATTGCGGAGGTGGTTCGGACATGAGCCGGCGCGATGGGCGGAGTTTCAGGTGCGGTATTCGGTCGAGCTGGATGGGAATAGAGAAGCGGTGGCGAAACTGCGTGGCTTGCTCGGCAAGGCCAAGGTGACGCTGCTTTATGGCGCGCATGACGAGGCGCATAACAATGCGGTGGCGTTGGCGGGGTATTTGCGCGGGACGGGTTGAGAGACAGCGAACCGCTGCATACGCCGCAAGCGAAAGCCTTCACAATTAGCGATCGCCCTCCACGCGTTCGTCATCCTCGGGCTGACCCGAGGATCCTGTGTGTTGTTCCCATGCTATGTTTGGGGTGGGAAGGAGACCGACAGGATCCCATGGTCTGCGCTGCGTCGCTTCGAACCTAGCTTCGCCACAGGATGACGAAGCGAGGCGACGCTACTTCACCACCCCTTCATAAGCCTCCGGCTTGAAGCCAACCAAAATCTCATCCCCGACCTCGAGCACCGGGCGCTTGATCATCGTCGGGTTGGCCAGCATCAGCTTCCTGGCCTTCTTCTCGTCGAGCCCTTGCTTGTCCTTGTCCGGCAGTTCGCGAAATGTGGTGCTGCCCTTGTTGAGCAGCTTTTCCCAGCCAACCTTGCCGACCCACCCGTCCAGTCTGCCCGCCTCTATCCCCTCGGCCCGGTAGTCGTGAAAGCGGTAGGGCACAGCATGGCCCTCCAGCCAGGTGCGCGCCTTGCGGATCGTGTCGCAGGTGGTGATGCCGTACATGGTGATCGTCAAAACGCGCTTCCCTCGACAGTCGAATCCTCAGACAGCCTAAAACCGCCCTCCCCGCTTTGCCAGCGTCCCAATCGCTAGCGGCGCTTTTTTAGAGGTTGCCAATACTAAGGAAATTTCCTAAGTATCTGCTGCACCGCGTCGACAGACCTCAGGATCGCCCATGCCAAGCCTCCACGCCCCAACTACAAGTCTCCCGCCGATCGACGGCATCTTCCGCGCGCTGGCTGACCCGACGCGGCGGCGCGTGGTCGAGCGGTTGAACCGCAGTCCGGCCTCGGTCAGCGAGTTGGCGCAGCCTTTCGAGATGGCGCTGCCTTCCTTCATCGAGCATCTGAAAGTGCTGGAAGGCTGCGGTCTGGTGCGATCGGGAAAAATCGGCCGCACCAGGACCTATCAGCTGGCGCCCGAACCGCTGCAGCTCGCCGAAAACTGGCTGGCCGAACAGCGCACGCTGTGGGAGCGCCGACTCGATCAATTCGACGCCTATGTGATGAGCCTCAAGGAGCCAGAAAAGTGAGCTATCCCTTCAAGCCTGACCCCAGACTGGACCTTGTGCTGGAGCGCAAGCTCGACGCGCCGCGCGAACTCTTGTGGAGCGCGATGACGGTGCCGGAGCATGTCAAGCAATGGTTCACGCCCAAGCCCTGGCTGATCACCGATTGCGAGATCGACCTTCGTCCGGGCGGACTGTTCCGGACGCGCATGCAATCGCCCGACGGCAAGGAGGTCAACGACCGCCATTGCTGCTATCTCGAGATCGTGCCGAACGAGCGGCTGGTGTGGACCGATGCGCTGCTGCCGGGCTATCGGCCCTCCGGCGAGCCCTTCATCACCGCAGTCATTTCGCTTCAGTCAGATGACAAGGGCACGCGCTACACGGCAACGGCCATCCATCGCGACGAGGCTACCCGCAACAATCATGAAGAGATGGGGGTTCTTCGACGGCTGGGGCACGGTGGTCCGATCAGTTGGCGCACTATGTGAAGACCATTTGAGCTTTTCCCACTGCGGCCAGGACTTTGTCCCGGCCGCCTGGTTTTTGGGTCGTGCAGCGAAGTGCGCCGGAACCCTACGGCACCCGGGCTCAGTAGTAGAAGCGCTCTTCGGTGATCTTGCCGTTCTTGACCGTGTACAGGCCAACCTCGTCCATGGTGACCCGTTCGCCGGTCGCCTTGGGCGTTATGTCGAACTTGAAGCGCACTGCGAACTGGTCGCCGTTGACATAGGGGCCTTCGACAGAGCCGCCATGGACTTCGTGGTTGTCTTGCCACCATTCGCCCTTTTGCCTGAGAGCCTCCTTGCCACGGGCGATGGCCATCGGCCCCTCCATGGCTTCGAGGCTGACGATATCATCGGCATTGTACTTTTCACCAGCACCCAGGTGATCCCCCTGCTGGAGCATTTCAGTGAAATCCTTGGCAACATCCGCGATGGTCATGTGTGTTCCTCCTGTTCAGACTGGTTTGAAGTAGGTAAGCGCTTGCCGGCCCGCCACCTTTACCCGCACGACAGCTGACAAGGTGTGTCAGGACGATGATATAGCGCGGCTGTGTGACGACGATTGCGGCGGCGTCGGACAGCGACTTCGGTTGCAGACAAAAGCCAATTCCGCAATGCTGGGTGCATGTGCAACCTCTACAACATCACGACGACGCAAGAGGCGGTCCGCCAATGGACCCGCACATTGCGCGATATCAGCGGCAACCTCGAACCTTCGCTTGATGTCTATCCCAATCAACCTGGGCTTGTCGTTCGCAACAGGACGGATGGGGAGCGTGAACTGGCGAAACTGCTTTGGGGGTTGCCAACGCCGCCCGAGCGCATGAAAGGTAAGGCCGACTACGGCACCACCAACGTTCGCAATCCGCAATATTCGCACTGGCAGCAATATGTGGGCGTCGAGCACAGATGTGTCGTGCCGGTGACCAGCTTTGCCGAGCCCAGCCCTGCGGCGAACGATAAAGACCCGGAAACAGGAATCCAGCGAAATTACTGGTTTGCCCGTGGCGAGAGCCGGCCGCTGTTCTTCTTCGCTGGTTTCTGGACGTCTTGGCAGGGCGTGCGAAAGGTCAAGGACGGTCCCGGCGACTTCGAGCTATACGCCTTCATGACCACCAAGCCTAATGCTCTCATTGCGCCGATACATGAGAAGGCTATGCCCGTGATCCTCACCACGCCGGAGGAAACCGAGGCTTGGCTGACGGCGCCATGGTCGGAAGCACGGCATCTGCAGCGGACGGCGCCCAACGACGCGTTGGTGATCGTTGAGAAGCCAGCCACACAGATCAAGTTCCCACCACAGGCCCCGGCCCAAGGGTCTCTGTTTTAGCCCGAAATCGGCTCTCCTCAATCGTCGTCTCGCCAGATTACCCGGCGAACCATGCGGATTTCGACAAGACGTCTGACGCGAATTTTAAGGCGTTCAGCAGCGCTTGGCAGAATGATGCCTGCATCGAGCTCACGACCTTTGCAGCGCTCGCACCGCATGTGCCGCTCCACATCCCAAAAGGGGATATCACCAACCAGCTTTGCGAGATCGCCAGGCAGATAGTGTCGAGTGATGTTGCAGTTCCGACATCGAACACGAATTAGCTGCCCGACTTCATGCGCCAAGCAGAGGGTTTGCACATTTCGGCGCGGTCGGGTGCTTAGTTCGGGCATCCCGCAAAGTAGGAATATGTTCCTTTGCGAGTCAATTCACACTTAATTCCACCTTGGCGATCTTCACAGCAGGTTAAATCCAACCGTCGATGAAGGGATTGGGTTGGATCAGCTTGGCAGCATAGGGCAGTTGGCACCACGGCGCAGGCTGATATGCGCCACGTCGCCGACGCTGAATTGAAAGCCCTCGGCCTGGCGCGGCGCATCGATCACCACCGGCAATCCCTGCCCCAGCTCAGCATGCAGCCGCAGCGTGCGGCCGTGGAAGACGATGGAGTTGACGCGCGCCGGCGCGGTGCCGGCGGCGGCATCGGTGGTGGCCAGCAAGTCCTCGGGGCGAACGCCGATGGTGCGCTCAGTGCCTTCGCCGGGTGTGTCGCCGGTTTCAGATGTTGCTTCCAGCGAAAGCCCGCCAGCGGCGAAGCGCAGGCGGTCGCCGTCGCGGCCGATGAAGCGCGATTGCAAGAGGTTCATGGTGCCGATGAAGCTTGCGACGAATTTCGTCGCCGGCCGGTCGTAAAGCGTAGCCGGCGGCGCGATCTGCTCGATGCGGCCCTTGTTCATGACGACGATGCGGTCGGAGATCGACAGTGCTTCGGTCTGGTCGTGGGTGACCATGACGAAGGTGGTGCCGAGCCGCGACTGCAGCCGCTTCAGTTCGACCTGCATCTGTTCGCGCAGATGCGCATCGAGCGCCGACAGCGGTTCATCGAGCAACAGAACGCGCGGCTCGCAGACTATGGCTCGGGCGAGCGCGACGCGCTGGCGCTGGCCACCCGACAGTTCGGAAACGCGGGCGCCGAGCTTGTCGGCGAGGCCGACCATGTCGAGGGCTTCGCGGACGCGCTTTGCCTGCTCGGCGCCGGACAGTTTGCGCAGCGACAGGCCGAAGCCGACATTCTCGGCGACGTTCATATGCGGGAACAGCGCATAATCCTGGAACACGGTGTTGACGGGACGGTCGAACGGCCTGAGCGCGGTGATGTCGCGGCCGTCAAGCAGCACCTTGCCGCTCGACGGGCTCTCGAAACCGGCAATGACGCGCAGGCTGGTGGTCTTGCCGCAGCCCGAGGGCCCGAGCAGGGTGATGAACTCGCCGCTGATAATGTCGAGATCGACGGCGTCGAGCCCGACAATGCCGCCGGGGAAAACCTTCGAGACCGTGTCCAGGCGTACCAGCGCATCAGGCGCCATCGCGAACCTCGGACGGCTTGGTGGTGTTGACCCAGAGGATCTGGCAAGGCTCGGTGCCGGGATTGCGGAAGGCGTGCAGAAGCGTGCTCTTGAAGGCAAAGGAGTCGCCGCTCTTCAGCACGTATTTTGTCGAGTCCACCACCAGTTCGACCTCGCCCGACAGGACATAGCCGAACTCGTGACCGATATGCGCATAGGCTTCCGCCGTGCCGCCATCGGCTTCCACGGTCACCAAGAGGCCGGTCAGCGCCGCGCCCGGCGGCGACAGCAGCGCCTTGGCGATGCCTTCCGACTTGACCGGGAGCTGCCGCCTTTTGTCGGCGCGCACGCAATAGAGATCGTTGGCGGCTTCGTTGCCGTCGGTGATCAGCGCCGAAGGCTCGATGTCGAGCGCGGCCGCAAGCGGCCAGATCACCTTGACGCGCAGCGAAGACAGGCCGCGCTCGATCTGGCTCAGCGCACCGATGGAGACGCCGGCTTTTGCTGCCAGCTCGGCCAACGACAAATTGCGCTCCAGCCGCAGCGCCCGCACGCGCCGGCCGACGCGAATGTCGGCGTCGGCCTTTGGTTTCGCTTCAAGCATGTCCATCAGTTGGTCCTTGTTGCAGTCTTTGGCGCGGCGGCAAGACCCGCGGGCTTCAGGAGATTAGTCACAATTACCTGCCGTCGGCGCTGCCCCTCATTGTCCTGCCGGACATTTCTCCCCGTATAGTGACGGGGAGAAAGCGGCTGGTCGCAAACTCGGCGCCATTTCTGCAACGTTTGCGATTTGCGAAATCGCTGGTGACAGCGCCCCTCTCCCCGTCACTATACGGGGAGAGGATGCCGGCAGGCAGGTGAGGGGCAGCGCAACCGTCGGCGATGGATCCCTCAGCCGCCCGCCTTCACTTTCTCGAACATCTTCGCCACATCGTCGTTCTGCTCCATCGGGCCGGTGAAGATGGTGGTCTTCAGCATCACCTCCGGGTCCGCCGGCAATTGCAGCTTGTCCAGTTCGTCCTTCGCCACGCCGGCGAAGGCGGTGCTCAGCGAGCTGCCATAGCCGTAGGCCTGGATCAGGTACTTACCCGAGTCGGCGTCGAGCCGACTGTTGATGAAGTCATAGGCGAGGTCGACGTTTTTGGCGTCCTTGAGCATGACGAAGCCGCAGGCCCAGGTCAGCATGCCCTCCTTCGGCTTCATGAACTCGACCGGCACGCCCTGCTTCTTCAGCGAGGTTGCCGACGCGTTCCAGGTCATGGCGGCGACCAGCTGGCCGCTGGCCAGCGCCTGTTCGACCGAGGTCATGTCGGTGGTGTAGTTGGAGAGCAGCGGACGCTGCTCGCGCAATTTTTCCGCCACCTTGTCCATCTGCTCCGGCGTCATATCGAAGGGGTTTACGCCGGCCAGAAGTGCTGCAACGATCGGCGTGTCATGCACGGCATCGATGGTCGCCATGCGGCCGGCATATTGCTTGTCCCACAGAAGGTTCCAGCTCGCTTCCGGGTTCTTCACCAGATCGGTGCGGTAGAGGATCGAGGTGTTGCCCCAATCCCACGGCACCATCCAGACCTTGCCGTCGCCGGCCTGGATGTCGGGCAGGTTCTTGAACACCGGGAAGATCGAATCCCAGTTCTTGATGCGCTTGGTATCGATCGGCTGCAGCAGGCCTTCCTTGTTCCAGCGCGCCACCTTGTCGTAGCAGGGATGGGCGATATCGGGGCGGAAGCCGGCCTTGACCTTGGTGAAGGCATCGTCGTCGTCGCCGAAGATCGAGGCCTCGACGCCATCGGGATGGGCCGTCAGGAAGCTCTTGTTGAAGTCTGGCAGTTCATAGCCGGACCAGGTGAAATATTGCAGCTTGTCGGCGGCGAAGGCGACAGTCGACGACAGGACGATTGCAAGCGCGGCAAGCCCGGTGCGGGCTGTCTTTGCAGTGATCGATTTCGGGCCAGTGATCGATTTCAGCCCAGTAATTGATTTCGGGTCGAATGCCATTTCGGTTCTCCTCTTTTGTTATGGTTCAGGCTGGACTGGTGGGCGCCGTCCGACGGGCTGTGCTCAGCCCGCGATGGCGCAGGATTTCGGCGATGCCGGCGATGATGACGGACACAGCAAGGATAGCTGTCCCCAGCGCCATCACGGTCGGCAGCGAGCGAGGAAAACGCAGTTGGCTCCAGATGTAGAGCGGCAGCGTCGGCTCGGTGCCGGCGAGGAAGAAGACGACGATGAACTCGTCGAAGGAAATCAGAAAGGCCAGCATGAAGGCCGAGACGATGGCCGGCAGCGAGAGCGGCAACATCACCCGCCGGAAGGTCGTCCAGTCGGAAGCGCCGAGATCGAGTGCGGCCTCGCGAATGGTTTTCGGAATTGCGGCAAACCGGCTGCGCATGATCACCACGGTGGTCGGCAGCGCCACCAGTATGTGGCCGAGAACGATGGCGATGCGCGACGGGCCGAGGCCGATGAGATTGACGAGGATCAGCAACGATATGCCGACGATGACGCCGGGGATCAGGATCGGCAGCCTGGAGATGGCGCTGATGGTGGCGGCGAGCGGCGAGCGGCCATAGAGATCCATGTAGGACACCGTGATGCCGCAGAGCGTGGCGCCGGCGGCGGCCACGACCCCAATGACGAGACTGTTCAAAAGCGCGCCGGACAGCGCCGGATTGCCATAGAGCGTGGCATACCATTCGAGCGTGAAGCCCTGCAGCGGAAACGCGGCCTGGATGGAGTTGTTGAAGGAAAACAGCGGGATCAACAGCACCGGCATATAGAGGAAGACGAGATAGGCACACACATAGACGCCGAGCCAGCCGCGGCCATCATCTCTCCGCGCCGCGCTCATGTGCGGCTGCCGAATCTGCGGTCGGCGCCACGTGCGACCAGCACCACGCAGAGAATGACGAGCATGACGCAGACTGAAAGTGCCGCCCCGAACGACCAGTCATTGGCCTTGCCGAACTGCGACTGGATCAATGTGCCGATCATGGTACTGGCGGGACCGCCGACCATGGCCGGGGTGACATAGTCGCCGACCGTCGGCACAAAGACGACGAGGGCGGCCGCCAGAACGCCCGGCATCGAATTGGGCAAGACGACGCGGCGAAACGCCGTGAACGGTCTGGCGCCGAGATCGGAGGCGGCTTCGAGCAGCGATTTCGGGATGGTGTCCAGCGCCACATAGATCGGCAGGATGGCGAAGGGCGCATAGGCATGCGCCAGCGTAACGACGACGGCGGCCGGCGTGTTGAGGAAGGCCAGCGTCGGTTCCGACCAGATGCCGCTTTCGATCAGCGCCGAGTTCAGCACGCCATTGTAGGCGAGCACGATCTTCCAGGCGAAGACGCGCAGGAGATAGCTGGTCCAGAATGGCAGGGTCACCAGAAACAAAAGCAGGCTGCGGCGGCGGCCGGCATGGAAGGCGAGATAGTAAGCGACGGGATAGGCGGTGACGACGGTTGCCAGCGTCACCAGGCCGGCGATCACCAGCGAGCGCAGCGTCACCGTCCAGTAGAGCGGATCGGAGACCACGGTGATGAAGTTGCCTGCCGTGAAGCCAGCGCCGAGCAGCGAGCCGTCATTGCCGCGCAAGGCGAGGAACAGCACCAGGCCGAGGGCAAACAGGATCAGGAAGAAGGTGACGAGCCCGCCCGGCAGCAACATGGCGAAGCGGAAGCCTCGGGACGACCCTGCCGGCGCTTCTGTTGCAACGATGCTCGACATCGGACTGCTCAACGGAAATATGAAATCGGCTTAGCTTTTTTCATATTTGTGAAACTGTCAAGCTGAATCCACGAGGCCTAGGCGACCGGCGCCCAATCAGCGCTCGAAGGCGTCGAGCATCCGGTACCAGGCGATGGTCGCGGCGACGCCGACCTGGCGGAAGGCGTGGAACGGGATCGGCCGGACCGGCGACAGCGGGAACGGCAATTGATTGACATCGCCGCCCGCGAGGTAGCCCGCCATGCGTTTTCCCAGCGCGGTCATCAGGCCGACGCCCCTGCCCTGGCAACCAACCACGGCGAGCAGGCCCTTTTCCGGCTCATGGATGTGCGGCAGGTGATCCGGTGTCATCGCCACACGACCGAACCAGCGTTTCTCGATCGAGATATGGGCCAAGGCCGGATAGAGCCGCACCAGCGCGTGCTGCAGATGCGCCCAGTCGGCCTCGCTCCTCGGCCGCGCCATGCGGCCGCGGCCGCCAAGCACCAGATGGCCGTCGGCTGTTTTGCGGTAGTAGACGAGAATGCGCCTGGAGTCGGACACCGCCTGCCCTTCCGGCAGGATCGTCGCCGCAAGGTTGGATGACAGCGGCGCGGTGGCGACCTGGAAGGAATGCAGCGGCACGATCGTTTCGGCGAGGCCCGGAAGCAGTCCATCGGTATAGGCGTTCGTCGCCAGGACAACCGCTTTCGCCCGCACCTCGGCGCCGTTTTCGCTTGAAACATGCCAAAGGCCGGCCTCCTTGCGGAGTTTCACCACCTTCTGCCGCTCGGCAATGCTGGCGCCGGCGGCGGCAGCGATGCGCGCCAGTTCCACTGTATAGGCGAGCGGATCGATGATGCCGGCGCGGCGGTCGAGCCAGCCGCCGAGATAGCCTTGCGCGCCGGTCATAGCGGCGATCTCGCTTTCATTCAGAAGCCGGACATCGGCGCCACGCGCCCGCCATTGACGATCCCTGTTCGCCGCCGCTTTCAATGCGGTTTCGGTATGCGCGGCCTGGATCCAGCCATTGCGCGTGAACGGCACCGCCAGCTTTTCGTCTTGGATGAGGTCGAACACCGCGTCCGCCGTGGAGGCGGCGAAATCGACCAATGCCTGGCCGCGCTCGGGACCGAAATGCTCGAGCAGCCATTCGGGATCATATTTCAGGCCGGGAATGACCTGGCCGCCATTGAGGCCCGAGGCACCCTGGCCGATCTCGCCGGCCTCCAGCACCTGTACACCGAGACCGAGCCGGGCTGCGTGCAAGGCGGTCGACAGGCCCATGAAGCCGCCGCCGACGATGGCAACGTCGACCGGCGCAGTGACGAGCAACTGGAAGGCGGATGCGGTCTGCGGCTTCTGCCAGATCGGAACGGAAAACGGTGTGGGCAAGGCTTCACCTGGAGTATGCGGAAAATGAAAATTCTAGTGCTAGTTTCATTTTTTTGAAAGAGCGGGCCTCATGTCAGAACCGACAATTGCCTGCGCCACGGGATAGACCTTTGGCGTGAATCCGGTGAAAGTGCCGCGGCCCAGCTGCCATCTCGATCATCAAAGGACCGTAAGCCATGACGAACCCAACGCAGCTTCCCGCCGACGGGCTCTTCATCGGCCGAGCCAGGGCAAGCGATGCCTCGCATCCTCTGGTGGTCACCGTGCGCGACGGGATCGTTTTCGACGTCACCTCGACCACCGCACCCACAGTGCGCGACATCTGCGAGATGGCCGATCCGGCCGGACACGTGCGCTCTGCCAAGGGCGAACCGATCGGCTCGCTCGACGCGATCGCCGCCAACAGTTTTCAGGCCACCCGCGATCCGGCAAAACCCTATCTGCTCTCGCCTGTCGACCTGCAGGCGGTGAAGGCGTCGGGCGTGACCTTCGTGGTCAGCCTGCTCGAACGCGTCATCGAGGAGCAGGCGCGCGGCTCGGCGGAAAAGGCCGACTCCATCCGCGCCGACATTGCCGGGCTGATCGGCCACGATCTGTCCAAGCTGAAGCCCGGCTCGCCCGAAGCGATGGAGATCAAGGCCAAGCTCATCCAGCGCGGCGCCTGGTCGCAATATCTGGAAGTCGGCATCGGCCCCGACGCCGAGATCTTCACCAAATGCCAGCCGATGGCGTCCGTCGGCTTCGGCGCCGATGTCGGGCTGCATCCTGTCTCCACCTGGAACAACCCCGAGCCGGAGATCGCCATGATCGCCGCCAGCACCGGCAAGATCGTCGGCGCGACCATCGGCAACGACGTCAATCTGCGCGACGTCGAGGGACGCTCGGCGCTGCTGCTCGGCAAGGCCAAGGACAACAATGCCTCGGCCTCGCTTGGGCCCTTCATCCGGTTGTTCGACGCAAGCTTTTCCATCGACGATGTCAAGCGCGCCACTGTGCGGCTGAAGGTCGAGGGCGAGGACGGGTTTTCGCTGGAGGGCGCGAGCTCGATGGCCGAGATCAGCCGTTCGCCCGAAGAACTGGTCGCGGCCGCCATGGGGCCGCACCACCAGTATCCCGACGGCTTGGCGCTTTATCTCGGCACCATGTTCGTGCCGTCGAAGGATCGCGGCGAGAAGGGCAAGGGATTCACCCACAAGGTCGGTGACATCGTCACCATCTCGTCGGAGAAATTCGGCGCGCTGGTCAACCGGGTGCTTCTGTCGCCCGATTGCCCGCACTGGACCTACGGCGCCAGCCATCTCATGCGGGACCTAGCCAAGGCCGACCTGATCTGATTTCGGAGCAGCGGGACGAACGGCTAGCCGGTAAACGTTCCTGTCCGGGATTCGTAAGCCGTTTGTTAGCGGAATCCGGGTGACTGTATCGGAAATTCGCTCCAGGATCGGGGCGCGGTCTGTGGGGGCCGAATCGCATGCTCGGTTTGCCGATGATATCGGTGCGCAATCTCGCCAAGCGTTATGGCGGCGTTTTCGCGCTAAGGGATATGAACCTGTCTGTCGGACAGGGGACGATCCATGCTGTCGTCGGTGAAAGCGGCGCCGGCAAGTCGACGCTGGTGAAGGTGCTTGCCGGCGTGCTCCGGTCCAACAGCGGCACCATCCGTGTCGGCGACCAGATAGTCACCGTCGACAGCCCGATCGCTGCACGCAAGCACAGCTTCGGCGTCGTCCACCAGGGGCTCAGTCTGTTTGCCGACCGCTCGGTGCTGGCCAATCTGTTCGTCAATCGCGAGCCGTTGCGCAACGGCTTTGTCTCCAGGCGCGAGATGGAGGCACGCAGCCGCACCTTGCTTCGGCAACTCAAGCTCGACGTCGATGTCCACGCTCCTGTGGGACAACTCGGCATGGGCGAACGGCAATATGTCGAACTCGGCCGCGCAATTCTGGAAGGCACGAGGCTGCTGATCCTCGATGAACCGAATTCTGCGCTCGACCTGCGCCAGACCGAGCACCTGTTCACCGTACTAAGTGACCTCAAGGCCAAGGGCACGAGCGTGCTCTATGTCTCGCACCGGCTGGAGGACGTGTTTGCGATCGCAGACCAGGTCACCGTGATGCGCAACGGCCGTGACGTGCTGACAAGTGAGCGCTCGGCGTTGAGCGAAGCCGATGTGATCGACGCCATGATCGGCCAGCAGCGCGGCAGCCTGTTCCCGCCTGCACTGCCGGCCAATGCCAGCACGATAAGGCCGCGGATCACGGTGGAGGGTCTGAGCGGCGGCCGGATTTCCGGCGTCAGCTTCACCGCCCGCTCCGGCGAGATCCTCGGCTTGGCCGGGCTTGAGGGGTCGGGCGTTGAAGACCTGTTCGAGATGCTGTTTGGCCTGCGCGAGGCGCAAAGCGGCAGGGTGCGGCTCCCCGACGGCTACGGCTTGCCTGGAAATCCGACCGAAGCGGCGCGACGCGGCATCGGCCTGGTGCCGGCCAACCGCCTGTGCAACGGCCTGATGCCCGACCGGTCGCTGGCCTTCAACATAGGCAACATCGCTACCGGCGCCCGCAACTGGGGGTCGCGCCGCTACTCGCCCAAGGCCGCGATCGCCGCCGCCGCAAGGCAGATCGATGCGCTGCGCATCAAGGGCCTGCCGGACGCGCCGGTGAATTCGCTGCTGGCCGGCGATCAGCAGAAGATCGTAATCGCCAAATGGCTGGAGACGGCGCCGCAAGTGCTGCTCCTAGACAATCCGGCTGGCGGTATCGAGGCGGCTGCCAAGCGCAAGATCTATGCGCTGATCCGGCAGATGGCAGCCAATGGCTGTATCGTTTTGCTGCGTTCGGTCGAGCCGTCCGAACTGACCAACCTCAGCAACCGCGTCCTTGTCTTCCACCGCGGCCGGGTCGCCGGCGAGCTGTCCGGCGCCGAGATGAAGCGAAGGACAGTGCTGCAACTGACCACCACCGGCGAGATGCCGGAGGCGGAGCGGCCGAAAAAGAAACTCGAGGGAGCCATGGCATGACACGATTGGATCCCATGCTACAGCTTGCCGGTTCGGCTGCCCACCCGAAGCGCAGCCTTCGCCTGCCCGTCGAACTCAGGCCGCTCATCGGGCTCGTTGTCCTGGTGGCGATTACAGGCTTTGCCCGGCCGGATTTCCTCGATGAGGCCAATGTGCTGTCGTTGCTGGAAACCGCTGCGTATCCCGGCATGCTGGCGATCGGCATGGTGTTCGTGCTCGCACTCCGCGAGATCGACCTTTCCGTCGGCTGGATATTCCATCTCGCGGCCCTTCTCACCGCATTCCTTCTGGCCACCGGCATTGACCCGTGGCTTGCCGCCCTTGCCGGCGTGCTGCTCGGCGCCGGGCTCGGCCTCGTCAACGGCCTGCTGGTGGTGGCGCTGCGACTGCCGGCCATCGTCGTTACGCTGGGCACCTTTGCAATGTTCCGGGGCCTGGCGGCGGTGGCCGTCAAGATGCAAGCGACAGCTCCGGCCAGCCCAGGCGGCGACTTCTTTGAGATCGTTCACGGCAAGCTGTTCGGCCTTGTGCCGACGGTTGTCTTTGTCTTCGTCGCAATGGCGGTGGTGATGCACCTCGTGCTTCACCGCAGCCGCTTCGGCTACCGGATCCAGGCCGTCGGCAGCAATCCGCAGGCGGCGCTCTATGCCGGCATCCCGACAGGTGCTGTGCGGCTGCAGACGCTGGTGCTGATGGGCATCGTCTCGGGGCTCGCGGGCGCGCTGTGGCTTGGTTCTCCCGTTACCGACGTCGACCAAGGCGGCGGTTTCGTGCTGATGGCGATTGCCGCGGCGATCATCGGCGGCACCTCGCTTTCCGGCGGGCGCGGCACCGTCTTCGGTGCGGTGATCGGCATGCTGATCGTCCAGGTCATCTTGAGCGGCGTGACCCTGTTCGGCATCGACGCCGCATGGAGCCCGTTCGTGATCGGCGCGGCGATGGTGCTGGCGCTCGCGCTCGACCGGCTGGCCAAGGTGCTGCGCAACCGCCAGGCCGAGCGCTTTCAGGAAAATCCGCGCGCCTGAGTTTAAGCCCCGCCTGCTTGCCGGGGAATATCTCTATCTCTTGGTTTGACGCAATTCCGGACGGAAAACCGTTTCACACTTTTCCTGGAATTGCTCTCTAACTGATGCGATCTGATGGGACCGCTGATGGCGCGTTGCATCGCGCCACCATCCATTGGGCGGATAGAGGCTTGCCATCGGCCGCAAAAGAAGATGCTCTGCGCATCCGGGTCGGCGCTGGCAGGAGGAGAGGATCAAGGGCATGGCCCGGATCATCGCCGGACGTGGAGGTCGTTTTTCAACATGGGAGGAAAGCAAATGCTGACGAGGCTACGATTACTCGTGCTTGGCTTGATTGTGGCGCTGGCCATTCCGGCGGCGGCACAGGCCAAGACGTTCTACTGGATTTCGCATGGCGGCCCGGCCGACCCGGTCTGGACCTACTTCCTGGCCGGTGCCAAGCAATGGGCGAAGGACACCGGCAACACCGTCAACACCTCGTTCCACAATGGCGACGTTGCCTCGCAGCAAGAGGCCGTGCGTGCCGCGATCTCGGCAAAGGCCGACGGCATCGTCACCACCAGCCCCGATCCGGGCAGCCTGATCGAAATCGCCAAGGAAGCCAACACCGCCAAGATCCCGATCATCAACTTCAACACGCCCGATCCTAAGGCAAGCTTCGACGCCTATGTCGGCGGCGACAACGTCACCTTCGGCAAGCACTGGGCGCAATATCTGGTCGACAAGGGTCTGGTGAAGAAGGGCGACTTCGTCTGGATGCCGGTCGAAATCCCCGGCGCCACCTACGGCGTCCAGGAAGAGGAAGGCATCAAGAGCGTCTTCGAACCGCTGGGGATCACCTATGAGATCACCGAAGCGACGCTCGACCAGGCCGAAGCCATCAACCGCATGGTCGACTATCTCACCGCGAACAAGGCCAAGGTCAAGGCAATCATCGGCCTCGGCGATCTGGTCACCGGCTCGATCAAGCGGGTGTTCGACCAGGCCGGCATCAAGCCGGGCGAAATCCCGGTCGTCGGCTGGGGCAACTCGCTCGACACCACCCAGGAAGTGCTGACCGGCTACGTCAATGCCGGCCAGTGGCAGGACCCGCAGGCGACCAGCTACGTCGCGCTGTCGCTGGCCAACATGGCGGCGTCAGGCATTCCTCCGGGCTTCAACGTCATCACCGGCGCGCTCTATGAAAAGGACACCGCGCAGGTCTACGACGACATCCTGTCCGGCAAATAACCCAGACCTTCAACAGTCGCGGCCGCAGCCGCGGTCGCGACTGTCTTTCGCCGAGCCCTTCGCGTTGCGCGCTGGGCTCAGCCTTCCCCTTCCTGTCGCAGGTTATCAGTGGAAAACCGTTCGCTCATCCAACGCCTGATCGCGAGGCCGGAATTCGGGCCCTTCGTTCTGCTCATCGTCGAAATCGCGGTATTCTGGAGCATCAACCACGATTTCCTGTCGCCGCAGAACATCTCCAACACGCTGGCCTTCACCGTCGAGCTCGGGCTGATCGCGCTGGCGATGACGCTGTTGATGACGTCGGGTGAATTCGATCTGTCGGTCGGCTCGCTGTTCGGCTTTTCGCCGGTGCTGATGTGGACGCTGTTCAACAGCGGCCTGACCTCGCTGGAGGTCGGCTTCCTCGCCGCGCTGCTGATCGCGGCCTTCATCGGCCTGGTCAATGGCTGGTTCGTCACGCAGCTGAAAATCCCATCCTTCCTGGTGACGCTCGGCATGCTGCTGGTGGTGCGCGGCACCGCGCTGTTCGTCACTGACGGCTTTCCGCAGCGGACGTGGAGCGCCGAGGGCAGCTGGCTGGCCGAAGCGCTGGTCGGTGATTTCTTCATCGGCCCGTTCCGCATCTACATGTCGCTCTTCTGGTTCATCGCGGCGGCCATCGCGCTGGGCTACGTGCTGACGCAAAGCCGGACCGGCAACTGGATCCAGGCAGCCGGCGGCAATCCAGGCGCCGCAAGGGCGCGCGGCGTCAACGTCAGCGGCGTCAAGATCGGCCTGTTCGTGCTGTCGTCGGTGATGGCTTCGCTTGCGGGCGTCATCTCGTCGCTGCGCACGTCGGCCGCCAACCCCAACAGCGGCACCGGCTACGAGCTCGAAGTCATCGCCATGGTGGTGATCGGCGGCACGGCGCTGACCGGTGGGCGCGGCACCATCATCGGCACCGTGCTCGGCATCCTCATCCTGCGCGTCATGCGCAACGGCATCGTGCTGATCGGCGTGCCCGGGCTGGCCTACAACATCTTCATCGGCGCCATCATCCTCGGCATGATGGCGCTGCACTCATGGCTGGAACGCCGGCATCAGGCAGGGACCTAGAACCATGGCTGAACCGCTCATCCGCATGTCCAACATCAAAAAGTCCTACGGGCGCGTGCAGGCGCTCGAAGACGCCAATTTTCATGTCAACGAAAGGGAGATCGTGGGCCTGCTCGGCGACAATGGCGCCGGCAAATCGACGCTGATCAAGGTGTTGTCGGGGGCGGTGCCGCTGACCAGCGGCGACATTTTCATCCGCGGCAAGAAGGTCAATCTGCGCAGCACCAGCGACGCCATCGCGCACGGCATCGAGACGATCTACCAGGATTCGGCACTGGTGACGCAGCTGTCGATCGCGCGCAACCTGTTCCTCGGCCGCGAGCCGATCAAGCCGCCGCGTTTTTTGAACCGCATGGACCAGGAGGCGATGAACAATGTCGCCCGCGACCTGTTGAAACAGGTCGGCATCTCCAAGAACATCCCGCCGACGACGCCGATCGGCTCCCTGTCCGGCGGCGAGCGGCAGGCCGTCGCCATCGCGCGCGCCATGCACTTCGACAGCGACCTGATCATCCTCGACGAGCCGACCAACAATCTCGGCGTCGCCGAGACGCAAGGCGTGCTGAGCTTCGTGCGCAACGCGCGCGATTCCGGGCATTCCTGCATCTTCATCGCCCACAACATCCACCATGTCTTCCAGGTGGTTGACCGCATCGTCGTCATGCGCCGGGGCAAGGTGGTGGCCGACGACATCGACCCGAAGACGACCAGCGTGGCCGAGGTCGAACGCATCATCACCGGGATGTCGGACAAGGAGATCCGCGACGCCATCATCGAAGGCGGGCCATCGCACGGCTGAACCGTCTTCGCGCCGTCTGGCACGGAAACGCATCCGCTCTAACTCGTTGTAGAGCATGACCTTTTGACAAAACGGTTCCCGTTTGTCCGAGAAAACCGGTTCCCACTTTTCGGGATCATGCTCTATGACTACAGCCATGAAAGCCACCGTTGCCGACATAGCCAGGAGCTGCGGCCTGTCGACCGCGACCGTCGACCGGGTTCTGAACAACCGGGCCGGCGCGAGCGCCGCCAACCGCCAACGGGTGATGGAGGCGGCCAAGCAGCTCGGCTATTTGCCGGTGGTCGATCAGGTGACGCTGCCGTCGCGGCCGGCGCATCTTGAATTCTTCCTGCCGATCGGCGCCAACGGTTTCATGATCGACCTCGCCGGGCACATCGAGGACTATGCGGGGCGCCTGCCGCTGGTCGCCTCGTGCCGGATCCACAATCTCGGCGGCATCTCACCGGCAGCGCTGCAGGCGGCGGTTGAAAATCTGTCGCTGAAGGCCAATGGCGTCGGCGTCATTGCCGTCGATCATCCGCGAACGCGCAACATATTGCGCGATGTGGTCGAGGCAGGCATCCGCCTTGTCACGCTGGTCTCCGACGTTCCAGCCGCCCCGCGTTCGGCCTATGTCGGCATCGACAACCGGGTTGCCGGACGCACGGCGGCGCTGTTGATGGGGCGCTTCCTCAACGGCCGCCAGGGTCATCTGGCGATGGTCGTCGGCTCGCGTTCCTATCGCGGGCACGAGGAGCGCGAAATGGGTTTTCGGTCGGTACTAACAGAGGAATTCCCCAATCTAACCGTCTCGAGTGCGGTCGAGATCAATGACGAACCCGAAGGCAGCTACACAGCAACGATGCAGGCGCTGCACAACGAGCCGGAACTGCTCGGCATCTATTGCGTCGGGGCCGGGCGCTCAGGTGTGGCGAGAGCGCTGCTCGAGGCCAAGCCAAAGAAGAAGCCGGTCTTCATCTGCCACGACCTGACCAAGGAAACGCGCGGCTATCTCGTCGACGACCTCGCCGATGTCGTCATCGACCAGAATGCGCGGCTGATCGCGGAGCAATCTGTGATCCGCCTGCTCGGCTCGATCGCGTCCGCCGCGCCCTACCTGACGAAGAAGTTCATCGAGCCACGGCTGATCTTCAAGGAAAACGTGCCGGTGCAGTGAAGTCGCGCCGTGGCGGTTTCTCCGATTTGTACGACAAGTCGGGGTAGATGCCGCAAATCTGCACAGCAGCCATGCAACTTTCATTGTTGCCGAATCATTGGGCAACCCGTACTCATCTGGGTGTCGGCCATCTACTCCTCCCAGATGCGATGCCGACGCTGAGCGCGGTGCACCTCCTCCCGCATCTCGTTCGAAATCGAGCCCGCTGCCACCTCCTCCCGGCAGCGGGCTTTTTTCATTCTCAAATGAATCTAAATTAAAGTTGACGGGCAAGTTCGGAGAATAGCCAAAAGCCCCGCCGGATGATGGGGACTCCTCAACTCCGAAAGCTGGAATTCAGCGCGCCCTGAAAGAGCTGATCAGGCCTTCAGCCATGCGCACGAACTGCGTGCTGGGGCCCTGGCAGCCCATGGTCTGCACGCTTACGCGCGCCCCTTCGAACAGCAGCGACAGCGTATCGGCCAGAAGCTCGGCCTGACCGATGCCCGCATCCCGGCACAGCGCAACGAGGCGATCGCGCTGAGCGCCCTTGAGCTCCTTGATCACGCTCCTGGCGGGATGGTCCGGCTCGGTCAATTCGGCGGCAGCATTGGCCATGTCGCAGCCGCGACCGTCAGCCGCCAGGCAAGCAGCGGCCATGCGAATCCAGGCATGCAACTGGGCGAGCTTGTCGCCGGGATGCTCAGCCTCGAATTGGTCCCACATCGCGGCGCCTTTAGCCGCCGACGCGCGCAGGCATTGGACGATCAGTTCGTCCTTCGACTCAAAATGACGGTAGAGCGTCATCTTGTTGGTGCCGGCGGCTTCCGTGATGGCGTCGACACCGACGCCCTTGATGCCATGCTTGTGAAACATGTCCTGCGCCGTCTCCAGGATTCGGTCCCGGGGGCGCACGCGATCGGTAATGCCGTCTGCCATCGCAGTCTCCTTGTCTCCCTAAAAATTCGGTTCACCTCTTGACTAGGGTGTTACCGGTCTGTAACTATCCGAATGTTACTTACTGGTAACACCTATGTGGCCTTCCGTCAATAACAAGGCCGTGAACTGGTCCTGCCAGATCACAAAGGGTGAAAATTGCAGGTCATGCGGCTCCGGCCGGTGAAGAGATGAAAACCGGTTCGCGATCGTCCGATGCGAATCGCTGGAATGGAGACGCTCCAATGTCGCAGCGCAAGGATTTGACCATCGATGAAGCCATCCGGGATCCGATGATCCGGCTGGTGATGAAAGCGGACCGCGTCAATCCGCGCGCCTTCGAAGCGATGCTGAGGACCGTTGCCGATGAGCAGGGCCTCAGCGGTGCGGCGCCGTCTTCGTATTTTTTGCAGGACCCGGGTTCGGTGCGCAGCCGGCGGCTGTCCCGGTCTGCCAATTCTTTTAAAGAGGCCGGTTCTTCTAAAGAGGTTTGCGTGTCGTGGTAAATTATTTCATCCATCGTCCGATCTTCGCCTCGGCCATCGCCATCATCATGGTGCTCGCCGGGACGATTTGTTATTTCCTTTTGCCGGTTTCGCAGTTTCCCGACATCACGCCGCCGCAGGTCGTGGTCAGCGCCCATTATCCGGGCGCCAGCGCGCAAGTGGTCGCCGATACGGTGACGACGCCGCTGGAGCAGCAGATCAACGGCGTCGAAGGTATGACCTACATGTCGTCGTCGAGCTCCAATGACGGCTCCTCGACCATCACCATCACCTTCGATGTCGGCTATTCCTTGAGCACCGCGGCCGTCGACGTCCAGAACCGCGTCTCGCAAGCGGCCTCCTCGCTGCCGGCGATCGTCAACCAGGGCGGCGTGACGATCAAGAAGCAGAACCCGAATTTCGTCCTCATCGTCAACCTGACCTCGCCCGACAGTTCGGTCGATCCGGTGGCGCTGAGCAACCTCGCCTATCTGCAGGTCGTGGATCCGCTGAAGCGGCTGCCTGGCGTCGGCGACGTCCAGATATTCGGCGAGCGCCGCTATTCGATGCGCGTCTGGCTCGACCCGGACAAGCTCGCCAATCTTGGCATCACCGCTGTCGACGTCCAGAACGCCATCTCGGAACAGAACGTCCAGGTGGCGGCCGGCAAGATCGGCCAGTCGCCGGCGCCCGCCGGCACCGCCTTCGAGATGCAGGTCAACGCCGTCGGCCGCCTGAGCGACCCCAAGGAGTTCGGCGACATCGTCGTGCGCGCCAACACCGGCACCGGCTCGCTGGTGCGACTGCGCGACGTCGCCCGCATCGAGCTCGGCGCGCTGCAATATTCGTCGTCGGCCTTCTTCGGCAAGGACCCGACGGTGGTGCTGGCCGTCTACCAGATGCCCGGTTCCAACGCGCTCGATCTGCAGCAGCACGTCAAGGACAAGATGCAGGAACTGTCGGCCCGTTTTCCCAAGGGCGTCAGCTACGCCATGCACTACGACACCACGCGCTTCGTGTCGGCATCGATGCATGACGTGCTGATCACGCTTGGCGAAGCGCTGGTGCTGGTCGTGGCCGTGGTGTTCATCTTCCTGCAGAGCTGGCGCACGACGATCATCCCGACCATCGCCATTCCGGTGTCGCTGGTGGCGACGATGGTGGTCATGGAAATGATGGGCTTTTCGCTCAACATGCTCTCCCTACTCGGCATGGTGCTGGCCATCGGCCTCGTCGTCGACGACGCCATCGTGGTGGTCGAGAATGTCGAGCGACAATTGGAGGCGGGCCTCAAACCGCTGGCGGCGACCAAGGCCGCGATGGCCGAGGTCACCGGACCGATCATCGCCACCACCGCAGTGCTGATGGCCGTCTTCGTGCCCGTTGCCTTCATTCCTGGCGTCTCCGGCAAGCTCTACAATCAGTTCGCGCTGACGGTGGCGATTTCGGTCGGCATATCCGCCTTCAACTCGCTGACGCTCAGCCCGGCGCTGAGTGCCGCCTTCCTGCGCCATCGCGGCGAGACGCAGTTCGCCCCATTCCGCTGGTTCAACACGGGCTTCGAGAGACTGTCGCATGCCTATGCCCATGGCGTGCGTATCCTCATCCGGCTGCGCTGGATCATGCTCGGTCTGTTCGCGGCCGGCCTGGTGGCCACCTACTTCGTCTGGCAGAAGCTGCCCTCGACCTTCCTTCCGGTCGAGGACCAGGGTTACTTCTTCGTCGTCATCCAGCTGCCTGACGGCGCCTCGCTGGAGCGCACCGACGCGGTGGCCCAGAAGGCGCGCGACATCCTCCAAGCTACGCCCGGAGTCGAGATTGTCGGTTCGATCAGCGGCCTGAACTTCCTGACCAGTGCGGCGCAGTCGAACTCGGCTGTCGAGTTCGCCATCCTGAAGCCGTGGGAAGAGCGCGGCCCCGACCAGAGCGCGTCGAAGCTCGTCGCCGACGTGCGCGGCAAGCTGATGCAGATTCCGGAAGCCTTCGCGCTGTCCTTCGATCCGCCTTCGATCCCGGGTATCGGCACCACGGGCGGCTTCGAATTCGTCGTCGAGGATCTCACCGGGCGCGGCAGTTCAGCCCTCAACGACGCGACGCAAGCCGTGATCGCCGAGGCGCGCAAGCAGCCGGAAATCAACCCGCAGCAGCTGTTCTCGCCGTTCTCGACCTCGACGCCGCAGTTCAACTACGACCTCGACCGCAGCAAGGCCAAACTGCTCGGCCTCAACCTGCCCGACGTCTTCAACACGCTGCAGATCTATCTCGGCTCGCTCTACGTCAACGACTTCAACCTGTTCGGCCGCACCTTCCGGGTGACCATCCAGGCCGACAAGGATGCACGTGCCGACGCAGGCGACCTTTCGCGGCTCTATGTGCGCAACGCCTCCGGCGGCATGGTGCCGCTGAGCACACTGGGCAAACTGGTGCCGTTCGTCGGCCCGGAAACCGTGCCGCACTACAACAACAACGCCTCGGCCACGATCAATGGCGGCGCAGCCCCCGGCTTCTCGTCGGGCCAGGCGGTTGCCGCGATGGAACGGGCCGCCGCCACCGCTTTGCCCAGGGATTTCGGCTTCGAATGGACCGGCATCACCTTCCAGGAGCTCAAGGCAGGATCGATCGCGTCGGTCGTCTTCGGCCTCGCCATCGTCTTCGTCTTCCTGATCCTGGCGATGCAGTATGAGAGCTGGGCGATGCCGTTCATGGTGCTGCTGGCGGTGCCACTGGCCCTGTTCGGCGCCTTCGCAGCCCTGTTCCTGCGCGGCATGCAGATCGACGTCTACTCGCAGATCGGCTTCGTCATGCTGATCGGCCTCGCCGCCAAGAACGCGATCCTGATCGTCGAGTTTGCAAGGCGGCGGCGCGAGGAAGGCTTGAGCATTGTCGACGCGGCGATGGAAGCCGCGCGGCTGAGGCTGCGGCCGATCCTGATGACGGCCTTCGCCTTCATCCTCGGCGTGCTGCCGCTGATGTTTGCGACGGGTGCGGGTGCGGCAAGCCGGCAGTCGATCGGCACCACCGTGTTTGGCGGCATGGTCGCGGCGACCATTCTGTCGCTGGTGTTCGTGCCAGTCTTCTACGCGGTCATCGAACAGCTGCGCGAACGCCGCGTGCGCAGCGAACCCAACGCTGCTCATGACCAGGACAATAATGAACCGACAGCCGAACCAGCGCCGATGCGCCTGGCCGAAGCAGCCGAATAGAATTGGAGACCAAAATGCGTAAATGGAAAATAGCTTTGGGAACGGCCGTCGCCCTGGGAGCGATCTCGGTGGCAAGCGTCCACTTCCTCGACATGGGCAATCTCAGCCTCAATGCCGGCACGGCGGCAGCGACGGCAGCACCTGCGGCATTCGTTATGCCGGTGCCGGTGACGAGCGTGGTCAAGAAGACGATCCCGATCTATCTCGACTACGCCGCCCGCATCGAGGCGATCCGCAGCGTCACCTTGCAGGCCCGCGTGCCCGGCTATCTGCAGGAGCAGACGGCTGAGGACGGCGCGGATGTGCGCCAGGGTGATCTGCTCTACAAAATCTCGCCCGACGACTTCAAGGCGGCTCTCGACCAGGCCAAGGCCGAAGTGCAGCGCGACCAAGCGAGCCTCGACTATGCACGCTCCAATCTCGGCCGCGGCTCCGAACTCGCCAAGAGCGGTTATCTGGCCAAGGATGGGTTCGACCAGCGCACGAGCACCTTGCGTCAGGCCGAAGCGTCGCTTGCCGTCAACCAGGCGGCGGTGCGGACGGCCGAGCTTAATTTGAGCTACGCCGAAATCCACGCTCCGTTTGCCGGCCGCGTCGGCCGCAACCAGGCTTCGGTCGGCACGCTGGTCAGCGTCGCCGGCACGGTGCTGAACACGCTGGTGCAGCTCGACCCGATCTACGTCACCTTCAATCCGAGCGAGACGGATCTGGCCGAAATCGAACAGGCCCGGGCCGCCGGCCCGATCGAGGTCGAGGTGCTGCTGCCCGGCGAGACCGAAGCCAGCCAGAAGGGCGAACTCACCTTCATCGACAACACGGTCGACCACTCGACCGGCACGATTACGGCGCGCGCCACCATCGGCAATGCGAAGTTCTCGCTGCTGCCGGGCCAGTATGTCCGGGTGCGGCTGCACATCAAGCAGCTGCCCGACGCGCTGATGGTGCCGCAGGTGGCGCTGGGTTCGAGCCAGCTCGGCAAATATGTCTATGTAGTCGGCAAGGGCAACACGGTCGACCAGCGCATCGTCTCGCTCGGCGCGACCAGCGGCGACCTTGTGGCGGTGCTCAGCGGCGTTGCCGAAGGCGACCAGGTGATAACCGGCAATCTGCAGAAGATCGGACCAGGAATGCCGATCTCGCCATTGCCCCAGGAGAAACCGGCCAGCTGATAACCCCCATCAGCCCCGGTCCTGCGGCGCCTTCGGCTTCCACGCCGAGGGCGCCGTTTTTTATGGAGCGCCGCACGCCGTTTTTGGAGTAACCGCAAGGCACAAGAATCCGGAACAGACATATTGTAGGATTGTCGACAATCTGCTTGTCTGTTTCCGGCTCTCACTGGAGTGACGGAATGGCCAAGCTGGACTTCAATCCGATCGCGGATACGACACGCCGGGCCGAGATCGTCGCGCTGTTGCGGCGGGCGATCCTGACCGGCCAGCTGGAACCCGGCCAAAAGCTCAACGAGCTGAGGATCGCCGAGCAGATGAGGGTCAGCCGTGCGCCGTTGCGCGAGGCAATGCGCGAGCTGGTGCAGGAAGGCATCCTGACCAGCATTCCCTATGCCGGCACCTTCGTCATCGATGTCACCGCCAAAGATATCGACGACGCCTATTCGCTGAACAAGGTGCTCGATGAATTCGCCATCGAGCGGACATGGAAGCTGCGCGACCAGCGCTTCTTCGACGAACTCGACCGCCGGCACGAGGCAGTGAAGCAGGCGACGCGCGCGCGCGACACCACCCGCCAGATCGAAGCCGCGCTGCAATTGCACGGGCTGATCTATGAATGGGCCGACAATTCGGTGCTGCTGGAAACCTGGCAGCGGCTGACCAGCCGGCTGCAGATGTATTTTGCCCTGCACCAGCGGGCCCGCAACGAGCCGGTGCCGGCCGAAGATCTCCACGAGACCTATGTGCGGCTCTTGAAGGGCGCCGACATGCGCGCTGCCCAGCGCCATGCGCGCGAGCATATCGACCTCGATTTCGAAGAGCTGCTTGCCTATGCGCGTGGCCTCGATCAGCGGAACATCGAAGGGCTGACCCTCCTCAACGCCTAGAGACAACGGACAGACAAGTGCAGATCAAAACCATCAAGGCCTATCGCGTCGTGCAGCCGTTCGTGGACGGGCCCTACCGCATGTCCAAGGGGCGGGTTGCAGACTGCTTCGATGCGGTGATCGTCGCCATCACCTCCGACAGCGGCGTGACCGGCTGGGGCGAGATGGCGCCGCTCGGCAATTTCTATTCGGCCGCCTTTCCGGCGGGAACGCGCGCGGGCGTGGTCGAGATCGCGCCGCACCTGATCGGCCAGGACCCGCGTGGCCTCGCCGGCATCGGCCGATTGATGGATACGGTGTTCAAGGGCCATCCTTACATCAAGTCGGCGCTCGACATGGCCTGCTGGGATCTGGCGGCCCGGGCCGCCGACGTGCCGCTGGTGACCATGCTTGGCGGCCGCGAGAGCGACATGGCGGAGACCTACCGCGTCGTCACCCACGGCACGCTCGACCAGATGGCGGCACTGGCCAAAAGGATCATCGCCCAGGGCTGCCGCCGGCTGCAGGTCAAGGTCGGCGGCAATGTGCATGAAGACATCGAGCGGGTGAGCGCAGTCGCTTCGGCCGTGCCGAAAGGCACGGTGATTTTCTGCGACGCCAATGCCGGCTGGACACCCTACCAGGCGCGGCAGTTCGCCGATGCAACGCGCGGCATCGACTACACGTTCGAGCAGCCCTGCACGACGATCGAGGAGAACATGTCGGTGCGACGCATGCTCGACAAGCCGATGGTGCTGGACGAGAGCGTCATCTCGCTCGAGGCGATGCTGGAAATCCATCGCCTGGGCGCCGCCGACGGGCTGACGCTGAAGATCTCGCGGCTTGGCGGCGTAACCAGGACAAGGCAAATCCGCGACGTCGCCGTCGATCTCGGTTTCATGATCACCGTCGAGGATACGGGCGGCGCCGAGATCGACACGGCGGCGATGGCGCATCTGTCGCTGTCGACGCCGGAAGAACGCCGGCTGCACGCCATCGCCTTCCATGAGTGGGTGACGGTGCGCACGGCCTCCAACGCCCCACCGGTCACCGGCAGCCACATGGGCATTCCCGACGGGCCCGGCCTCGGCATCGATGTCGTGCCCGACCTGCTCGGCAAGCCTTTCCTAGAGATCGGCTGAGATCAAGCGCAGCATGAAGCTGTCACCCCACGAATCCTCCGTGGGAGATTTGGTCCTGCAGCCATTCTCCGATTTGCGGGTTGAAATATTTTTCAAATGGAAATAGGAATGTTCAAAATGATGATTTGACGCTGCGGCGCGTCATGACTGGAGGAAGCGATATGGCCCATCCGCAATTTGCAGCGGAACTTCTGCAGCGCGCTGAAGCCCAAGGGCCCATCACCATCGGACTCGCCGGCGCCGGGCAGATGGGCACCGACATCGTCGTCCAGGTGGCGCTGATGCCGGGCATGCGGATCGGTGCCATTTCCGAGGTGCGGCCGCAAGCGGCGATCGATGCCGCACTGCTCGCCGGCCATGACCGCTCCGACATCGTCCAGGCTGCGAACGCCTCTGCCATCGACCGCGCCATCGAGGCCGGCAAGATCGCTGTCACCGAAGATCTGCATGCGCTGGCCGCGGCCGGCCGCATTGATGTCATCATCGACGCGACAGGCAATCCCAACATCGGCACGCTGTTTGCGCTCGAAGTGATGAAGAACGGCAAGCACATCGTCATGCTCAATGTCGAGGCGGACATTACGATCGGCCGCTTCCTCAAGGAGGAAGCGCGCAAGGCCGGCGTGGTCTACACCGGTGCGGCCGGCGACGAACCCGCCTGCACGCTGGAGATCATCGGCTTCGCCAAGAGCCTCGGCTTCAACATCATCGCCGCCGGCAAGGGCAAAAACAACCCGCTCAAGATCGACGCCATGCCCGCCGACTACGAGAAGGAAGCGGCCGAGCGCAACATGAATGCGCGCATGCTGGTCGAGTTCGTCGACGGTTCCAAGACGGCGATCGAGATGGTGGCTATCGCCAACGCCACCGGGCTGGTGCCCGACGTGCCGGGCATGCACGGCCCGACGGCGACGCTGGAGGAACTGGCCAGCGTTCTTTGCCCGCGCGAGGATGGCGGCGTGCTGCACCGCAAGGGCGTGGTCGACTATTCCATCGGCAAGGGCGTGGCGCCCGGCGTGTTCTGCATCATCGAAACGAGGCATCCGCGCGTGCTGGAGCGCATGGTCGACCTCAAGGTCGGCAAGGGCCCCTATTTCACGATCTACCGTCCCTATCACCTGACAAGCCTTGAAGTGCCACTGTCGGCGGCGCGCGCCGTTGTCTACAAACGCGCCGACATGGAGCCGCTCGACCATCCGGTCGCCGAAGCGGTGGCGGTGGCCAAAAGCGATCTCGGCGCAGGGCAGTCGCTGGGCATGATCGGCGAGAACGACTATCGCGGCTTCGCCATGACCTGGGAGGACGCCCGCGCCAAGGGCGCGCTGCCGCTCGGGATTGCCGAACGCGCCAAGGTGGTCAAGCCGGTCAAGACCGGCGACTTCCTCACCTATGAAAATTGTGTACCCGACGATTCGATGGTGATAACGCAGATCCGCCGCCGTCTCGACCAGTCGGACGGACAGTTTGTGACCAACGCCGCCTGAACCTTCGGGATCTCCCTGTGATGGACGATGTCGTTATCGGGATCGATGCCTCGACGACGGCGGTGAAGGCAATCGCCTTCACCCGCGACGGCGCGGAGCTGTTCCAGGCGCGCGAGGCCTATCCGCTGGCCAATCCGAAGCCCGGCCATTTCGAGCAGGATGCCGAACATTGGTGGGCAGCCCTCGTCAGTGCGCTGAAGCAGGTTGCCGACAAGGTCGGCGCCGCGCGCGTGGCGGCAATTGCCATAGCCCATCAGCGCGAGACCTTCACCCTGATCGATCAGGCCGGCACGCCGCTCATCCCGGCGATCCTGTGGCTTGACGAGCGCGCCCGGCCACAAGTCGCCCGGCTGTCGGCCGAACTCGGCCGCGAAGCGATCCGCGACTGGAGCGGCAAGCCGCCGGATCCGACGCCGGCGCTCTATGCCATCGCCTGGTTGGCGGAACACCAGCCGCAGGTGCTGGCCAACGCCGCCGCCCTGGTCGATGTTCATGGCTTCTTCGTTCACCGGCTGACCGCACAGCTGGTTACCAGCACGGCAAGTGCCGACCCGCTCGGCTTGCTCGATGTCGCGACAGGCGAATGGCACGCTGAGCTTGTGGCGGCTGCAGGGCTGCAGCCACGGCAGTTGCCGGCGCTGATCGGCCCAGGCGAAATCTGCGGCGGCCTTGCCGAAAGCATTGCCCAGCTGACTGGCCTCAAAGCGGGCACGCCAATTGTCGCCGGCGCCGGCGATGGCCAGGCCATGGGTCTCGGCATGGGCGTCTATGGTGCCGGCAGGAGCTATCTCTCGCTCGGCTCCGGTGTCGTCTGCGGCTGCTATTCCGGCACAGTCACCACATCGGACGCGTTTCGCACGCTGGTCTCGCCCACCGGTTCGGGCTTCATGCTGGAAACCGTGCTGCGCTCGGGCATGCAACTGGTCGACTGGATCGTGCGCACCACCGGCGCGTCTTCCGCGGCAGAACTGGAGAAGGGTGCGGTCGATGTTGCGGCCGGCAGCGACGGTCTTTTGGTCATGCCCTATTGGGCCGGCGTCATGAGCCCCTATTGGGATGGCGCGGCGCGCGGCGCCGTTGTTGGCCTGTCGCTCGACCATGAGCCCAGGCATCTCTTCCGCGCCACGCTGGAAGGCATCGCTTTGGAGCAAGCCATCGCCAGCGAGGCGATGGAGGCCGAAAGCGGCGGCAAGCCGGGAGAGATGATTGCCGCCGGCGGCGGCACCAATTCGGCGCTGCTGATGAAGATCATGGCCAGCGTGCTGGAGCGGCCGCTGTTCGTGTCGCCGGTCAACGAGGCGGCGGCCCTTGGCGCGGCCATGCTGGCGGCTTCGGCGATCGGCTGGTTTGCCTCGCCGGAAGACGCCGCCAAGGCGATGGCGGCGGCGCCGGCCAGGCGTGTCGATCCGGATATGACGCTGGTGCCGGCTTACCGGGCGCGCAAGGCGATCTACCGCGACCTCTATCACGCGACACGCGACATCCACGCGCGGCTCGGTGCGATCTGAGTTCAAGCGCAGCTTGCCTGCGTGAGGCTCCCATGCCCAACCTGCCCAGCTTGCCGATTTTGCGTCCTGCCCGGCCAATGCTAGACTCATCGGGCTCATGAAAGCAGTATTTCACCTTGCCGCCCTGCCCTGGATTGTCGCGCTTGCGGCAGCTCCAATGACGGCGCGTGCGCAGGACGAGCCGCCCTTCGAGGTCACGCTCGACATGGACAATGACGGCAGGATGGATCGGGCCGCGATCGCGGCGGATTCCGAAACCGGGCTGGCGGATCTCTCGATCTATCTGGCTGCCGGCGAAGGAAAGCTCGATCCTTCGCGCAAGCCTGACTTTGTCAAAAGGGCGCTGACGCAGGACCGTATTCTCGGGCTCGAAAGCAAGGGCAAGGGATCGCTTGTCGTCACCTCGTGCTTCGGCTGCGGCGCCAACAAATCATGGGATGCGACGCTGACCATCGTCTGGCGCGGCGGTAAATTCCTTGTCGCCGGCTACAGTCGCGACTGGGACTGGAATGTGCAGAAAGCCGACGGCTCGGTCGGGACGACGCTGGGCGGCTGCGACATCAATTTTCTCACCGGCAAAGGTACCGCTTCAAAGGACCTGGACGACGGCAAACCGGTCGCGGGAAAATTCGTGCCGATCGCACTGGCCGACTGGTCGGACGACAGTCGTCCGGAGCCCTGCGAATTCTGACCGACGCCGACAGCGCTCAACGGTTGAGCAGGCCTTTGGCCGCATCCTCATCGGTAATGAGCACCGAAATCCTGGTGTTGGCGAGCGCGGCGCGCATGACGGCGACCTTCTCCTGACCGCCTGACACCAGGATGATGCTCGGAATATCGGACAGATCCTGCAGCGGATAGGCGCAGACGCGGCGGTTGACCTCATGGTCGACAGAGTGGCCCTCGGCGTCGATGAAATGGCACAAGAGGTCGCCGACCGCGCCGGCCGCCTGCAATTCCTCTAGTTCGCTCGGTTTGATGAAGCCGTAATTGGCGATCGGGCTGTCCTTGGAAAACGAGCCGACGCTGAGCACGGCGATGTTGGCGCGGCGCGCGCGGAAGACGACATCCTGAACGCTGCGCTGGCTCATGAAGGCGTCGCGCTGTTCCGGCTTGTCGGCATAGACCGGCACCGGCAGCAGGAAACATTCAGCGCCGATCTTTTCGGCGAACTCCCAGGCGCTTTCGGTCGGGTTGAGCGGCTGCGCGTGGGTGAGGCCGCCGAGCATCGAGACGACCGTCGTCCTGGCAATCGGCCGCCTCGGCAATTCGTTGATGGCGAATTTCAGCGTCCGGCCCCAGCCCAGCGCAATGACGTCGCCGGCATTGACGTTGTCGGCGAGATAGGCGGCAGCCGCGTGGCCGATCATCAGCGGCGCGTTGCTGCGGTCGGCGGCCGACGGCACCACGACCGCCTGGCTTAGCCCAAAGCGCTGCTTCAGGCTCTCCTCGAGCTGCACACATTCGACGACACTGTCGCGAATGCGGAACTGGACAATGCCTTCCTCGCGGGCAGCCGACAGGATCCGGTGCACCTTGATGCGGCCGACGCCAAGAATCTCGGAGATGCGCTCCTGCGTCAGCCCTTCGACATAGTAATGCCAGGCGGCGCGGGCCTTGAGCTCGGCATCGGGGAAGCGCGAAGCCTTCTCATTTTCGACGGTCGCCATCTTTTGCCCTCCCGCGGCAGATTTCGGAAATCTTTTCCGCAAGCGCCGCCGCCTGGCCTTCCCTAGGACAAACCGCCCTGTGGCGCAAACCTTCGCCGAATGGCGCAACGGCTCTTGACAATTTTCTAATGAACAGTTTAGCTGAACAAAATTGCATATCAAAGATAAATTGTTCACAGGGAGGTGCCTGGTGAACAAGAGCGGACGGCAGGCCATCGTCGTTTCGCTGACGGAGGAGACGAAGTGGCCGTGAGTAATGATGCAAGCGAGTCGAAGGCTGGCGAGTTGAAAGCCGCGCCCGGCACTCAAGGTGCGACGGCCGCGAAGCTTTCGGCGCTGTTTGCCGGAACCATGGGGCCGCTGATCGGGCTGCTGCTGCTTTGCCTGGCGCTGACGCTGACCACCGACACGTTCCTCACCGTGCGCAACATCCTCAACGTACTTGACCAGATCACGGTGCTCGGCATCATGGCAATCGGGATGACGCTGGTGATCCTGATCGGCGGCATCGATCTCTCGGTCGGCTCGGTGCTGGCGCTGGCCGCCATGGTGATGGGCTTTGTCTCCCACCCCGACTATCTCAATCTCGGCCTTGCGGCCGGCGTCGTCGCAGCACTGGTCGTCGCCGGCCTTTGCGGACTGGTGTCCGGCCTGCTGGTGACCGTCACCCGGCTGCCGCCGTTCATTGCGACGCTGGCGATGATGTCGGTGGCGCGCGGTCTTGCCAACATGATCACCGACGGTTCGCAGATCGTCGGCTTTCCCGACTGGTTCACCAGCCTGTCGATCATCCGCCATTTCGGCTTCCTGTCGGTCACAGTCGGGGTGATGATGGTGCTGGCGATCGTCTTCGCCATCTTCCTCAACTACCGCGCCACCGGCCGCAGCCTTTACGCCATCGGCGGCAGCGCCGAGGTGGCGCGGCTCTCCGGCATTCCGGTGAAGTCGCTGACCAACTGGGTCTATGCCATCTGCGGCGTGCTTGCGGGTCTTGCAGGCATTGTGCTTGCCGCGCGGCTGGATTCGGTCCAGCCGAGTTCCGGCCTCGGCTATGAGCTCGACACCATCGCGGCGGTGGTGATCGGCGGCGCCAGCCTCTCGGGCGGCGTCGGTTCGATCGGCGGCACAGCGGTCGGCGTGCTCATCATCGGCGTGCTGCGCAACGGCCTCAATCTGCTCGGCGTCTCGCCCTTCATCCAGCAGGTGGTGATCGGCGTGGTGATCGCGCTGGCCGTCGCCAGCGACACCTGGCGGCGCAGGGCGCGATAGAGAGCGGGGCACAATTGAGAATTCGCCCGGAACGTCCGGGCGATAGACGGATCGGTCGATCCGAAACTGGGATGTTCCAAGGGGCGCGATGCGCTGGCGGGACAGTTTGACTATCAACGGAGGAAACACATGCTCACCAAACGTTCACTGCTGCTCGCCGCTGCCGCAATCATTCCCCTGCTCGGCCTGACCGACATGGCCTCGGCCAAGGACGCCAAGAAACTCGGCCTCGCCGTCGCCAATCTGCAGGCCGACTTCTTCAACCAGATCAAGCAGTCGGTCGAAGCCTACGGCAAGGAGAAGGGCATCGAGATCGTCACCGTCGACGCCAAGGGCGATTCAGCGACCCAGGTCAGCCAGGTGCAGGATCTGATCACGCAGAACATCGACGCGCTGATCTACATTCCGGCCGGCGCCACAGCCGCCACCGTGCCGACCAAGACCGCCAAGGCCGCCGGCATTCCGGTGATCAATGTCGACCGCAACGCCGACGGCGCGCCCGGCGACACCTTCATCGCCACCAACAGTGTCGCCTCGGCGCAGGCGGTGTGCGACTACATCGCCAAGCAGGCCGGCGGCAAAGGCGAACTGATCATCATCCACGGCCAGAAGGGCACCACGCCGGAAGTCGACCGTTCCAAGGGTTGCGGCGAAGCGCTCAAGGCCTATCCCGATATCAAGGTGGTCGGCGAATTGTGGAGCGAAGGCTGGCACCAGGACGAAGGCTTCAAGCTGACGCAGGACCTGCTGCAGTCGCATCCCGATGTCTCCATCGTCATCGGCCAGGCCGATGCGCTGGCGCTGGGTGCGGCACAGGCGGTCAAGGTCGCCAATCCCGGCCACAAGGTCTGGGTTGCCGGCTTCGATGGCGACGTGGCCGCGCTCAAGGCGCTGAAGGACGGCGTGTTCGACGTCACCGCGACGCAGCAGACGCAAGGCATGGGCCGTCTCGCCGTCGATGCGGCGATCAAGCTGGTGGCCGGCGAAAGCGTTCCGGCCGAGCAGCTGCAGGATGCGACGCTGACCACCAAGGACAATGTCGAGCAGTTCATCGCCAAGCATCCGTAACGACCGGCACCGCTTTAGAGAGCACCACGATGTCTCCTGATCCTCGCCACAGCGAAAGCCCGCACAACGGGCTCTTCGTCAACGGCCTTTGCAAGAGCTACGGACCGGTCCAGGTCCTGGCCGATGCAAGCTTTGAGGTGCGGCCGGGCGAGGTTGTGGCGCTGCTCGGCGAAAACGGCGCCGGCAAGTCGACGGTGTCCAATATCATCGCCGGCTCGACCCGGCCCGACGCGGGCACCATCATCTGGCGGGGGAAGCCCTATTCCCCCGCCTCGCCTGCCGCGGCAATCGATGCCGGTGTGGGCATGATCCATCAGGAACTGAAGCTGCTGCCGGATCTGTCGGTGGCGGAAAACGTCTATGTCGGGCGCCTGCCGATGCGCGGCGGCCGCATCGACCGCGCCGAGATGAACGCTAAGGCCTCGGCGCAGTTGAAGCGGCTTGGCCTCGACGTCTCGCCCGAGCGCAAGGTGGGCACGCTGCGCATCGCCGCCCAGCAACAGGTCGAGATCGCCAAGGCGTTGACGCTCAATGCCGAATTGCTGATCTTCGACGAACCCACCGCAGCGCTCGGCGGCGAGGAAACGGAGCTTTTGTTCCAGCAGATCCGCAAGCTCAAGGCGGAGGGCATGTCCTTCATCTACATCAGCCATCGTCTCGACGAGATCGCGCAGATTGCCGACCGCGTGGTTGTGATGCGCGACGGACGCATCGTCGCCCGCCACGAGCGCGCCGATATTCCCGTGCGCACAGTGGTGGAGCAGATGGTCGGCCGCTCGGTCGAACGGATGTTCCCGCATCTGTCGTCGCCGCGCGAGGAGACGCTGCTCGAGGTCGACAACCTGTCCTCGCCGGAGAAGAGCTTCAACAACGTTTCCTTCTCGGTCAAAGCAGGCGAGATCCTCGGCATTGCCGGGTTGATCGGCGCCGGCCGCACCGAACTGGTGCGGGCGATCGCCGGCGCCGATCCGATCTCGTCGGGCTCGGTGCGCGTTGCCGGCAAACCGGTGCATCTCAGCGGGCCAGCGGCAGCCATCAAGGCCGGCGTCGTGCTGGTGCCGGAAGACCGCAAGGCGCAAGGCGTGGTGCTCGACCAGACCATCGGCGAGAATCTGGCGTTCGGCAATTTCGACCATGTCGCGCCGAAGGGCTGGGTGTTCCCGAAAGCGGTGCAGAAATTCGCCGAGGCCGGCATCTCCCGTCTCGGCGTCAAAGGCAAGCCGAACCAGGCGGTGTCGAAACTGTCCGGCGGCAACCAGCAGAAGGTGATCATCGCCAAATGGGTGTCGCGGCCGCCAAAAGTGTTCATCCTCGACGAGCCGACGCGCGGTATCGATGTCGGCGCGCGTGCGGCGATCTACGACGTGATCGCCGACCTCGCCCGTTCCGGCATGGCGGTGGTGGTGGTGAGCTCCGACCTCGAGGAGGTGCTGGGTCTGTCGCACCGGGTGCTGGTGCTGAGCCGCGGCCGCCAGCGCGGCATTCTCGGCCGCAGCGAGGCCAGCAATGTCGCGGTGATGGAACTCGCCACGAGCTGAGGACAGGAGTCGGAACAAAGCGCAGCAGGTGGTATCCTCCCAAGGACCGGACCGCGCGGGGCGCCAGCAAAGACTGGCGCCCCTTCATTTCAGGAGGGGGAACAACATGAAACTATTCGATCTCAGCGGCGACGTAGCGCTGGTAACAGGCGCCGGCAGCGGCATTGGCCAGGCCATTGCCATCGGGCTCGCCGAAGCCGGCGCCGACATAGCCTGTTTCGGCCATGCCTCGAAAGGCGGGCTGGATGAGACCGCGCACAGGATCGCCGCGCTTGGCCGCAAGGCGGTGGTGCTGACGGGGACGGTGACGTCGGAGGCCGACCTAGCGACCGCAGTCGAGCGCACGGAAAAGGAGCTCGGCGCGCTGACCATCGCCGTCAACAATGCCGGCATTGCAGGAGCCGAGGCCGCCGAGACGCTGTCGCTGGAGAAGTGGCAGAAAATCTACGACGTGAATGTCAGCGGCGTGTTCCTGTCCTGCCAGGCCGAAGCGCGCGCCATGCTGACGCGGCGCAAGGGCTCGATCATCAACATCGCCTCCATGTCGGGTTCGATCGTCAATCGCGGCCTGACCCAGGCGCATTACAATTCGTCGAAGGCGGCGGTCATCCACATGTCGAAAAGCCTAGCCATGGAATGGGCCGATCGCGGCCTGCGCGTCAATGTGGTGAGCCCAGGCTACACGCTGACGCCGATGAACAAGCGGCCGGAGGTCGCCGAACAGATCAAGATCTTCGAACGCGACACGCCCATGGGGCGCATGGCGACGCCGGAAGAGATGGTCGGCCCGACCGTGTTCCTGGCCAGCCGCGCCGCGAGTTACGTCACCGGCATCGACCTGATCGTCGATGGCGGCTTTGTCTGCTGGTAGGAGAAGAAAAGTGCAGAAGCGTTTTGAAGGCAAGACTGCGGTCATCACCGGCGCGAGCGGCGGCATCGGCGCGGCGATGGCGAAGCGCTTTGCCGAAGAAGGTGCCGCGGTCGTGGTCAGCGCCATCGATACCCGCGTCGAGGACGTCGCCGCCGGCCTGAAAGCGGCAGGCGCCAAGGTCGCGTCGATGCGCATGGACGTTACCAGGAAGGATGAGGTCACCGCGCTTTACGACCTCGCCGAGAAGGAATTCGGCCGTGTCGACATTTCGGTGCAGAATGCCGGCGTCATCACCATCGCCCGGATCGAGGCGATGACCGAGGCCGAGTGGGACAAGGTGATGGCGGTCAACACCAAGGGCGTGTTCCTGTGCTGTCAGGAAGCGATCGCCCGCATCCGCAAGCATGGCGATGGCGGCCGGCTGATCAACACGGCGTCGGGCCAGGCGCGGCAGGGTTTCATCTACACGCCGCATTATGCGGCGTCGAAGTTCGGCGTCGTCGGCATTACCCAGAGCCTGGCCAAGGAAGTGGCCAAGGAAAAGATCACCGTCAACGCCATCTGCCCCGGCATCATCGACACCGACATGTGGGCCTATAATGACGCAGCGTGGGGCAAGCTGATGGGTGACTACAAACCCGGCGAGCTGATGGCCGAATGGGTGAAGAACATCCCGATGGGCCGCGCCGGCAGCGGCGAGGACGTGTCCGGCCTGGTCAGCTTTCTCGCCAGCGACGACGCCACCTACATCACCGGCCAAACCATCAATGTCGATGGCGGCCTGATCATGTCGTGAACGTCAGCTCTGGCGGTTGGCAATCGACCAGTCTGAAATTCCGCAGTGCACAGGGTATCAGCCGTTGCGCCGCATGAACGTTGGTATATATAATTTCATCTCATGAAACGGCCTTGGCGGGGATGGGGCTCGCGGGCCGAGACCATGGGACCTTGATGGCTCGCACGTCTGAGAGCGCCGCTGGAGCGGCGATCGATCTGTTGACGATTGCTCACGCAGCAATCCATCCGATGCCATGACGCGGGCCCGCCCGGCATCACATAAACACCAAGTCGAGCAACCATTTCGCCTGCGCAAGTTGCGGCCGCGGCACTGGCTTGGTGCGAACGAGCTTGCGTAACGACCCGCCTTTCCAACACAATCAAGAAAAGACGCAAGAAGGGAACGATCAAGAAATTTCCACATGGTTTGACAGGAGAACAAGCATGTCATTTCGCAGTGTGATTTCGAACCTATCAATGGGAGCCTTGGCGCTTGCCACCGCAAGTGCGCTTACATCACCGGTCCACGCAGCAGCACCCGAATCCAACGACCCGATCAAGATCGCGCTGTTCGACTGGACCAGCGTCAACCTCAACGCCAAGATCCTTGGCGGTATCCTCGAAAAGCTCGGCTATACCGTCGAATATCCGACAGCCGACTACCTCTCCAGCCTGACCACCGGTCTCACCAATGGCGACCTCGATGTCGGCCTGGAGTTCTGGGACACGACGGCCGGCGAGGCGATGAAGGCTTCAGACGCCACCGGCCAGACCGAGCGGCTCGGCAAGCTCGGGCCGAAGGCCAAGGAGGAATGGTGGTTTCCCGAATATATGAAGGAGAAATGCCCCGGCCTGCCCAATTGGGAGGCGCTGAAGGACCCGAAATGCGCCGAGGCGTTCTCGACGGCGGAGACGGCGCCGAAGGGCCGCTATCTCGGCGGCCCGGTAACCTGGGAAGGCTTTGACGACGAGCGCGTCGAGGCGCTGAAACTGCCCTTCACCGTCATCCATGCCGGCACCGACGCGGCGATGTTCGCCGAGTTGGACTCGGCCTATCAGCGCAAGGCGCCGATCATGCTGTGGATCTATTCGCCGCATTGGGCGCCGGCCAAGTACAAGGGCGAGTGGGTCGAATTCCCGGAGTATACGCCCGAGTGCTACACCGATCCGAAATGGGGCACCAACCCGGATGCCAAATATGATTGCGGCAAGCCGCATGGCGAAATCTGGAAATACTCCTGGTCCGGCATGAAGGACAAATGGCCGATCGCCTACAAGGTGGCCAAGGCCTACACGATCGACACCGATGAGCTCAACAAGATGAGCGGCGAGATCGACCTCGGCGGCAAGATGCCCGAAGATGTCGCCGCCGCCTGGATCGCCGCCCACGAAGCCGACTGGAAAGCCTGGGCGCAGTGATCGCCTGACTGGAAGCCAGACCCGGCCCTAGCGGCCGGGTCTTATCTCCATTTTCCAGAAGGACCATTGGATGACGGAAGCGACTGAACCGCAGGCAGTTGGCACGCCAAAGGATGCGCGGCCGATAAAGCTTGCTTGCCGCAATGTCTGGAAACTGTTCGGATCGAACGCGGCCAGCTTCATCCGCGAGCGTGACGGCAAGGCCAGCATGGCCGATGTCGCTGCCGCAGGACTGGTGGGTGCGGTGCGCGCCGTCGATCTCGAAATACGCCAGGGCGAGATCTTCATCATCATGGGGCTATCCGGCTCCGGCAAGTCGACGCTGGTGCGCTGCATGTCGCGGCTGGTCGAGCCGACCCACGGCAAGGTCGAATTCGAAGGCAACGACCTGCTCAAGATTTCCGATGCGGCGCTGATCGAACTGCGGCGTCATCGCATGGGTATGGTGTTCCAGAATTTTGCGCTGCTGCCGCATCTTAACGTGCTCGACAACATTGCCTTTCCCCTGAGCATCCAGGGCCAGGACCGACCGACGCGCGAAACGAGAGCGCGGGAGGTGATCGATCTCGTGGGCTTACGCGGCCGCGAGCATTTCTATCCGCGCGAACTCTCCGGCGGCCAGCAGCAGCGCGTCGGCATTGCCCGCAGCCTCGCGACCAAGCCGGAGATCTGGTTCCTCGACGAGCCGTTCTCGGCGCTCGACCCGCTGATCCGCCGCGAGATGCAGGACGAACTGATGCGGCTGCAGACCATGCTGCACAAGACCATCGTCTTCATCACCCATGATTTCGACGAGGCGATAAGGCTTGCCGACCGCATCGCCATCATGAAGGATGGCGAGGTCATCCAGACCGGCACGCCGGAACAGCTGGTTGTCAACCCGGCGACCGACTATGTCGCCGAATTCACCCGCGATGTCGACCGCGCCAAGGTGATTTCGGCGCGCAGCCTGATGCGTGCCTGCGATGGCGCCGAACATGGCGGTACGGTTTCGCCCGACGCCAGGATCGCCAGCTTCTCGGCCAGCATCGTCGCTTCGGGAAAACCGTTCGCGGTGGTCAACGGCAGCGGCAAGCCGATCGGCGAGGTGACGCCGCAAGCCGTGATCGGACTGCTGGCCGGCATCGACAAGCAAAGAGCTGGCGCATGACGGTCACGGCAAGCGCCAGCCAATCGAGGCCGCCGGTTCAGCGCTGGCTGCTGGTCTGGGCGCTGGCGCTGGCCGCCGTGCTGGTGGTATTCCTGCTGCAGGAGAGGCTGCCATGGGCGGTCGACTATCCGGCCGAGGCGGTTATCCCGGTCGCCGACTGGGTCAGTGCGCTGATGCGCTGGATCAAGTCGAACTTGTCCTGGCTGACCCGCTCGATCACCGCGGTGCTCGGCGTTCCCCTCGATTTCGCGCTCGACCTGCTGGCCAAGAATTTCAAGATTGGTCACGGTGCCGATGCCTATGTCCTGCCGCGCCTGTCCTGGATCGGCGTCTGCGCCGCCGCCTTCATCGCCGGGCATGCCGTGGGCGGTAGAAAACTCGGCATGCTGGTCGGCGGCTGCTTCCTCTACACCGCGCTGTTCGGCCAATGGACCAGCGCCATGCTGACACTGGCACTGATTTCCATCGCGGTGCCGTTCTGCATCGTCACCGGCCTGTTCGCCGGCATCTGGGCGTGGCGCAAGCCATGGGCCGAGCGGCTGATCATCTCACCTGCCCTCGATTTGATGCAGACCATCCCGACCTTCGCCTATCTCATCCCGATGCTGCTCCTGTTCGGCAACAGCCCGGTCTCGGCGATGATCGCCACCGCCATCTTCGCCACGCCGCCCATGGTGCGGGCGACGATGCTCGGCCTGTCGCGGGTGCCGTCAGAGATCGACGATTTCTCAGAGATGGCCGGCTGCACGGCGCGGCAGAAATTGTGGCGCGTGCTGCTGCCGTCGGCGCGGCCGACACTGATGATCGGCGTCAACCAGGTGATCATGCTGGCGCTGAACATGGTGATCATCGCCTCGATGATCGGCGCCGGCGGCCTCGGCTACGACGTGCTGCTGGCGCTGCGTGCGCTGAAGGTCGGCGAAGCGATGGAAGCCGGGCTCGCCATTGTGGCGCTCGCAATCGCGCTCGACCGGCTGAGCCAGGCGATCGCGCATAAGCAGGCAAAAGGCCACGTTCAACGGCAGGTGAACCAGAGCGTTTGGCGGCGCTATCCCAATCTGTCGCTGGCCATCGCCATCCTGGTCGTGACGACGCTGCTCGGCCTGTTCGTACCGGCCTTCGCGGCGGTGCCGAAGGCGATCACCTTCACCACCGCGCCATTGTGGAAGGCGGCGGTGAGCTGGGTGACGATCAACTTCTTCGACGTGATCGAAGCGTTTCGCGTGGCGCTCATCCTCAATGTACTGAACCCGCTGCGCGCCTTCTGCGAAGGCTTTCCGTGGCTCGGCGCGGTGGCCCTGCTCGGCCTCGCCGGCTACCAGCTCGGTGGCCTGCGTCTCGCCGCCCTCGTCGCGGCGCTGACCGCATTCTGCGCCGTCACCGGCCTGTGGGAAAAGACCATGGCGACGGTTTATCTCTGCGGCATCTCGGCCTTCATCGCTTGCCTGATCGGCATCCCGATTGGCCTGATGGCCGCGCGCAGCGACCGCTTCGAAAAGATCGTCACGCCCATCATCGACACGCTGCAGGTGCTGCCGTCCTTCTGCTTCATCATTCCCGTGGTGATGCTGTTCCGGGTCGGCGACGTCACCGCCATGATCGCAACGGTGGCCTTCGCCGTGGTGCCGGCGATCCGTTACACCAATCACGGCATCCGGCAGGTGCCGCCGGCGCTGATCGAGGCGGCGAAGGTTTCCGGCTGCACGCCGCGCCAGACCTTCTTTCGGGTACAATTGCCACTGGCGCTTCCCGAAATCATGCTCGGCGTCAACCAGACGATCCTGATGGCGCTGGCGATGATCATCATCTGCGCCATGGTCGGCACACGCGACCTCGGCCAGGAAGTCTTCATCGCGCTGTCCAAGGCCGATTCCGGACGCGGCATTGTCGCGGGTCTCGCCATCGCTTTCATCGGCATCGTCGCAGACCGGCTGTTCAATGCCTGGACGGCGAAGGCGCGGGCAAGACTAGGATAATTGTTGAATGTCCAATCCCGGCGAACCGCCTTTTGCCGTACTCGTCTTCGACATGGCCAAGACCGGCGAGCCGGACGGGGAGCACGTAGTTTCGGGGTTTGAGACGCTGGAGGCGGCGACGTCCTACGCCATTGCGCGGGTTCGCGCCTCGGTGGAGGAGTTGCGCGAGCCCGGCATCGCCACTGCAGAGCTTCGCCAGCTCTGGCACCTCTATGGCGAAGACTGTTCGGTGCTGAACGCCGGAGTGGGCGGCAGCGATCTACTCGACGATTTCATTGCGACGCCGTCGATGCCGGCCGAATGCAACTGGCAAGTTCTCGCGCCAAGGCTGCGCCGCTTCCGCGCCTCGCTGCTGATCTCCAACGGCAACAACGAATCCGTCTGGGCGGGCGGCTTCTTTCGCTCGACCTACAGGCTGACGCGAGACGGCCTGCTCGAGCGCTTTGGCGACGACGCCATTGCCGCCTTCAAGGCCAAGGGGATCGAGCCGGCGGAGCCGACGAAGCTCATGGTCGCCAATTACTTCGAGCTGCCCGACCCGCCCTACCCGCCGCCAGGCGTGACGCTGCGATCCTGGAAGGTCGAGGTCGGTTTTGTCTGCCACGACGTGAAGTTCGGTGGCGACGCCGCCGGAATCTTCGCCTGGCCGCAAGAGCCGACCGACTGGGCGCTCAGAACCATGCAGTTCCTGCTGATGGCCGACATGATGGCCATGCGCGGCGATGGCCCCGACTGGGCCAATGACTGCGAGATACTAACCGCCAAAGTGACCGAGACGGAGGCGCCTCCCGACTATCCGCTGGATTGAAGTGATGATCATCACCTGCCCCGTGGCCGGCACACGCGATCTCGGCCAGGAAGTGTTCATCGCACGGTCCAGGGTCGCGGCATTTTCGGGGGCTGGTAATAGCATGCCATCGACATCATCGCGGTCGGTCTTCGACCCCTGAGCCGCGAAAGCTCAAGCACGGCTCGGATAGAACGGTTTCGCCTCTTCTGGAGTTCGCCTCTTCTGGAAATGGCAGGCCGCGCTCCAGCTCTTGACTTTGACGCATTTTCGCGCGGAAAGCTGCTTCATCCTCGACCAGCCTGAGCTTGCTGCCGAATGCCCGATCAGCGCGAACCGCCTTTTACTGTCGTCGTCTTCGACATGGCCATGACCGGCGAGCATGTGGTTTCGGGGTTTGAGACGTTGGATGCGGCTACGTCCTACGCGATTGCTCGGGTTCGCGCCTCGGTGGAAGAGCTGCGCAAGCCCGGCATCGCAGCAGCCGAGCTCCGGCGGCACTGGCATATCCATGGTGAGGATTGCACGGTGCTGAACGCCAATGTGCGCGGCAGCGATCTGCTTGACGATTTCATCGCGACGCCGGGGACACCGGCCGAATGCGACTGGCGGGCGCTGGCGCCACGACTGCGCCGTTTCTACGCCGCTGTGAACGTCTTCAACAACGATGGCAAATCTATCCGGGTCAGCGGCTTTTTCCGCGCGACCTACCGGTTATGGCACGCTGGCCTGCTCGCACGATTTGGCGACGACGCCATCGCCTCCTTCAAAGCCAAAGGCATCACGCCGGCAGTGCCGACGAGAGTCTCGGTCGACCATCACTTCGAGCAGCCCGATCCGCCGCGCCCGCCGCTCAGCGATATCAGGCCGTTGCTGTCGTGGAAGGTCGAGATCGATTTCGGATGCACCGATGTGAGGTTCGGCGCCAAAACCGACGGCGTCTTCGCCTGGCCCGAGGAGCCGACCGGCCGGGCACTCAACGACATGACACATCTGCTGATGGCTGACAGGCTGTCTATGTACGGCACCGGCCCGGAGGGTGCCTATTATAGCGAATTGGTGTGGGTCAAGGTGACGGAGACCGATGCGGCTCCCGACTACCCTCTGAATTGAAACTGGGCCGGTGCCGGCGCATTGTTTTGCATCACGCCGACCTATTCCGCCGCCACGCCCTTCACCTGGAGATAGCTTTCCATCGAGTCGTCCAGCGCCTGCAGCCAGGGCGTATGGTGCAATGGCGCCATGGTGCCGGTCATCAGCGAGCGGTAGGCGTGGTCGCGAAAGCTCATAATGTCTTCCGCCTTGTGGTGCTCCCATTCCATGAAGGTCTGGTTGACCGCCTCGACGTCGAAGCCGGGATAGTCGGTCTGGTCCATCAGTTCCTTGGTGTAGTCGCCCTGGAACCAGATCATCTGCTCGGCGTCTTCCAGCGTCTCTTCGCGTGCCCGCCACTTGGCGCCGTGCTCGGCCATCGCCTGTCCCGACGGCAGCTTGATGCGGCCCATGATGACGTCACGGGCGAACCAGGCCTGGGCGTCGAACATGTTGAAAGTGTAGAACTGGTCCTGCATGCCGATATAGGACAGTTTCGGGTTCTTCTCCCACACGACGCCCTCATAGAGCCCGTCCGGCCACATGCGGTTGGCGGTCTTCAGCTTCAGCTCTTCCGTGAGGAACGGGAAGGAATGCAGATAGCCGGTGCACAGGATGATGGCGTCGACATCTTTTGTGGTGCCGTCCTTGAAGTGCGCCGTCTTGCCGACGACCTTCTGCAGCAGCGGCACTTCCTTCCAGTTCTCCGGCCATTTGAACCCCATCGGCTTGGAGCGGTAGCTGGAGGTGATCGATCTGGCGCCGTATTTGTAGCATTGCGAGCCGATGTCCTCGGCAGAATAGGAGCGGCCGATGATCAGTATGTCCTTGCCCTTGAACTCCATGGCGTCGCGAAAATCATGGCTGTGCAGGATACGGCCGTTGAAGGTCGAAAAGCCTTCGAAATAGGGAACGTTGGGAACCGAGAAATGCCCGGAAGCGACGACGACATTGTCGAACTCTTCGGAGTAGGTGACGTCGTTGGTGCGGTCATGCGCGGTGACAGTGAATTTCCTGCTCTCGTCCGAGAAGGTGACCATGCGCACCGGGCTGTTGAAGCGCACCCATTTGCGCAGGCCTGATTTCTCGACGCGACCCTTGATGTAATCCCACAAAACGGCGCGCGGCGGGTAGGATCCGATCGGGCGGCCGAAATGCTCCTCGAACGTATAGTCGGCGAATTCCAGGCATTCCTTCGGTCCGTTCGACCAGAGGTAGCGGTACATCGAGCCGTGGACGGGGTCGCCATGCTCGTCGAGGCCGGTGCGCCAGGTGTAGTTCCACAGGCCGCCCCAGTCCGACTGCTTTTCGAAGCAGACGATTTCGGGGATCTCGGCGCCCTTGTCGGCAGCCGACTTGAAGGCCCTGAGCTGGGCCAGACCGGATGGCCCCGCTCCAATGACGGCAACGCGCGTTTTCATGGCAGGCCTCCCGGTGTCATTCGATTTTTGGAATTGCTCTTACGAAACAAATTTCACTCACAGGACAGTAATTGCCTCTTGGATGCTGTCAACAGGCCTTGTGGAGAAACCGCGTTTCGCCCCAGCGGATTTCCGGAAAAACGGATGACGGCGTAAATCCTGTTCGGACACCATTCGACTTAAGGGGCTTGCTGCGCGGTTGCGTTTCTGTATCGGCACCGAATATGTTCACCTGGAGTGAAATAATCATGGGGATTCGGAGGCGAGATGGCGAAGACAAGTTCCGATTCCAAGACTGCTTCGACAAGGGCAAAGCCACCGGCAAAGGCCTCCGTGGACGGAAAAACCATCCGCGCGCCGCTGACGCAGAATCCGCACGCCATTCGCGACACGCGCGAAAAAGTGCTGGAGGTGGCGATCGGGCGCGAGGTGCGCGCCTTCCGCAAGAAGCTCGGCATCACCGTCGCCGATCTCGCCGTCGCCACCGATATTTCGCTGGGCATGCTGTCGAAGATCGAGAACGGCATCACCTCGCCGTCGCTGACCACACTGCAGGCGCTGTCGAGGGCGCTCGGCGTTCCCGTCACCGCCTTCTTCCGCCGATTCGAGGAAGAGCGCAGCGCCGTCTTCGTCAAGGCCGGCGAAGGGCTAGATGTCGAACGCCGCGGCACCCGCGCCGGCCATCAATACAATCTGCTCGGCCATATCGGCTCCAACACCAGCGGCGTCGTCGTCGAGCCCTATCTGATTACGCTGACCGAGGATTCGGATGTGTTCCCGACCTTCCAGCATGAGGGCATGGAATTCCTCTATATGCTGGAGGGCGAGGTGGTGTACCGGCACGGCAGCAACCTCTATCCGATGAAGCCGGGCGACAGCCTGTTCTTCGACGCCGACGCGCCGCACGGGCCGGAGCAACTGACGAAACTTCCGATGCGGTATCTGTCGATTATTTGCTATCCGCAGAGCGCGGGGTAGTCGGACCGCCGCAGCCCGCTCACCCGGATTGCCCCGAGGGGAGAGGAGTCTGGCGTCAGCGCTGGCGATCTCTTCTCCGCTCGGGGAGAAGGTGGCCGCGCAGCGGCCGGATGAGGGGGCCTTTAGTCCGGCCCGAACCCCGGTGACGTCGCACTGCCATCATCCAGCTTCGACAGCCATTCCACCAATGTCGGCCGATACCGCGTCAGGCCCTTGTAGGTGGCCAGCTCTTCCGGCAAATCCCGGATCACCCGGTGCAGTCGCCTTGCCCATTTCGGCTGTGTCACCAGTTCGTCCATCTTGATCAGATAGCAGCGGATCGGGAAGACGATGCCGTTCGAGCGCGGCAGGCGCCAGAAGCTTTGCAGTTCGACGCGCAGATGCACCTTGTCGCCGACATTTTCGGGCGTCACCGTCGCGCGGTCCGGGCCCCATTTGTGGTAATTCTCCGGACTGGTGTCGAGGCGCGGGTTGATGGTCATCGTCCAGTTGAGACGCCGCGCCGGCTTGCCCTGCTGGATGTTGGTGAGGAACTTCAGCGCCCTGACGAAAATCCCCTTCTCATGCGCCAGCGGCACCGGCGCGTGCCATTCGAAGAAATTCATGCCGATGTCGAAATCGAGCGACCAGTCGGCCTGAGTGGTGACCATGCCGGCGTCCATCCAAAGATTGCCGTCGCGCTGATCGAGAATGCAGAAATCACCCTGGCTCTGGCGGGTGATGTACTCCATCGGCCCGTAAGGCAGTGTCGAGGTGTCGCCGAAGGTGAAGGTGTCGTCGATGCCGAGCGGCCGGTTGATCCAGCGCCAGCGGTCGCCGTCGCGGGTCAGGGTGAAATGCTCGGGATAGCCAAGTGCCTGTTGCTCCATCAAAAGTTCGAGCAGGTCCCAGCCGGCCAGCGTCATATGCGGCAGCGACTGGCAGCGCAGCGGATCGTCGGCCAGCACCAGTGCACGGTCCTGCATCTCGGCGACATAGTGCTCGTCGACGTCGATCAGGTTTTCCAGAACGCTGCCCTTGGGGCCAACCACATGCGGCTCGATGTTGACCGCATACATGTAGGCGTCTTCGTGGAACGGGAACGGAAACCGCCTGATGTGTTCCGGGCTGTTCCTGAAGGTGAAATCGTCGCGAAACGTTTCCTTGCGAAAGGTGATGCCCAAGCTGGCCTCCTATCTTTCCAGGACCAGCGACTTGCCTTCGAAGCGCGACACGCACGGCATGATCTTGCAGCCGGAACGATGGTCTTCCTCGCTGAGCCAGTGGTCGTTGTGGATGAACTTGCCGTCATACGAGACGACGTTGGTCTCGCACTGGCCGCAGACACCGCCGCGGCAGAGATAGGGCGGATCGACGCCGGCGGCCTCGATCGCTTCGAGCAGGCTCTGCTGCTCGCCGACGCGGATGGTCTTGCCGCTAACGGCAAGTGTGACGTCGAACGGCAGGCCGGGCTGGGGTGCCGCGAAATGCTCGTAGTGCACGGTCTCCGCCGGCCAGCCGAGAGCCGCAGCGCGCTCGCGCACCCAGTTGATCATGCCGGCCGGGCCGCAGACATAGAGATGGGTGCCGAGCGGCTGCGAGGACAAGAGACGGTCGAGTTCGATGCGCTCGTCGCGGTCGTCGTGATAGAGCCGGACGCGACGGCCATAGCGCTCCTGCAGCACATCGGCATAGGTGCCGAGCGAGGCGGTGCGGCAGGTGTAGTGCAGCTCGAAATTGCCGCCGGACCCGGCGAGCTGCGCGGTCTGCGCCATGAACGGCGTGATCCCGATGCCGCCGGCAAGCATCAGATGCTTCTTTGCCCTGAGGTCGAGCGAGAACAGATTGACGGGGTAGCTGACCACCATCTCCAGGCCAGGCTTGACGCTCCGGTGCATGAACAACGAGCCGCCGCGGCCGACATCGTCGCGGCGCACCGAGATGGTGTATTCGCGGGTGTCGAGCGGCGATCCCATCAGCGAATAGGGATTGAGCCTTGTGCGGTCGCCATCGCGCATCTCGACCACGACATGGGCGCCGCCGGAAAAGGTCGGCAAAAGCTCACCGTCACGGCGGCGGAAATGGAAGCGCGTCACCAGTTCGTTGACCGGGACGACGTCGCTGACGACGACATCGAGCTTGGTGGTGCCGGTGCTCATGGGAAGACCTCCTCTATGGGAGGGATCTCCGAGCGATCCTCGGCATTTATGCAGACGCCCTGGAATGCTGCCAGCCGTCGCGAATAATGATCGCGCACCAGAAGCAGCAGGCCGCAATGCGCGCAGGTGGCCGGCTGCGTCGTCACATTTTCGGTGATGCCTTTGCAATGCACGCACTGCATGCGCCGCGCCAATGAGCCGCGATGCTCGGTCTGCATGGAGGTATGATCGATGCCGGCTTCGAGCGCCACCTGCATGGCCTGGCCGATCAGCCCTTCGGTGCCGGCGAGATAGAGGCGCAGGCCCATATGCGCGTTGGCAAGCGTCTGCTTCAGCCGGGGCAGCAGGCTGGCGAAGGTTGGCGCGACATGAAATTGCGCGGACTTCAGTGCCTCAAGAGCGGCAACGTGCTTGCCGTCGGCCCCGGGAATGAAGACGATTTCGGCGCCGTCGAAGAAGCCGGGGGGCGCCGTCCTTGCCATATCGACGATCGCCAGCGCGCCTTCCGCATCCGCCACGAAAAGATGATGCTTGCCGGGCTGCGGGGACAGGGTTCCGTAAATGGGCCGGCTGATGATCGTTTTGGCTGCCATTCTCTACTTCGTACCTCGAAACCCCTCGCTGTCGATTGTGCCTCAGCCTTTCGCCGTGCGCTTGGTCTTTTTGGGATCGTCGAAGGGCAGAGGCTGCGCCGTCGCCCTGATCGAACCGCTCTTGTTGCGGATCTCGAGCTTGGTGTCCTTGACCGCGCAGTCGACGTCGAGGCGGGCGATGCCCATCGATTTCTCGACCAGCGGCGAATACATGGCGCAGGTGACCACGCCCACCTTTTTGCCGTCGCGATAGACCGGCGCGCCCTCATCCGCGGGTTGCTTGCCGTCGAGCAGCACGCCGTAGATCTTGAAGCGCTCCTTGCCCTTGAGGCGGTAATGCTCTTCGGCGCCGCGAAAGCCGGTCTTGCCGGGGCTGACGGTGAAGTCGAGGCCGAGCTCCCACAGCGTGTCGCCGGGGCCTTCGTTCTCGAACGGATATTTCTGCGAGTTGTCATAGGGATAAAACAGCAAATAACTTTCGACGCGCAGCATATCGAGCGTGGTGAAGCGGCACGGAATGATGCCGGCGCTCTTGCCCTCGTCGAGGATCCTGTCCCAGATCGTGCCGGCGTCCTGGCCGCGGCAGAATATCTCGTAGCCGCGCTCGCCGGTATAGCCGGTGCGCGAGATCATGACGGGAAAGCCGAACAGCTGCGTCTGCATATGATGGAAATAGTTGAGGTCGCGAATGCCCGGCACATGCTTTGAGAGATAGTCGACCGCGGTCGGTCCCTGCAGCGACAGGTCGTGCAGATTGTCGTCGAAGCGCAGCGATACGTCGCGGCCGACGGAAGCGCGCTGCAATTCCTCATGGCCGGTGCCGGAGCCGTGCACCACCATCCAGGCGTTCGGCCCGGTGCGGTAGAGGATGCAGTCGTCGGTGAATTTTCCGGCCTCGTTCAGCATGCAGGCATAGGCCGACTTGCCGGGATAGATCTTCTCCACGTCGCGCGTCGTTGCCAGGTCTATGAGGTGTGAGGCGTGCGGCCCGGTGATGTGAACCTTCTTCAGGCCCGACACATCCATCAGCCCGGCCCTGGTGCGGATGGCGGTGTATTCCTCGTCGGCGTCCTTGTCGTAGGTCCAGGCGGTGCCCATGCCGCTCCAGTCTTCGAGCTTCGAGCCTAACGCGCGATGGCGATCCGCCAGGGTCGAAAATCTCCAGGATGCCGTCATCCGCAAATCCTCCGTTCGAAAATTCTATTGTGTTCCCGGCTCCCTGCGCGGAGCGGGAGCATTTGGTCGAATATTGATCGCAAACGTCCTGATGCCGCAATACCCGCAAGCAAATAATTTCATTGTCAGGCAAAATTCGCGGCTGGGGACAAACGGTTAACCCAACGTAAAATCGGCTTGACAATTGCTGGATTCGGCCCGAAGTTATGAAAAAAATTTCACTCTGTTGAAAGAGGGCAGCAGGCGGCCAATTCGGGGTCGGGCGCTGGAAAAAGGGGAAAACCGATGTCAGACCTGCAGCAGCGCATCGAAGCGCTGTACCGTTCCGACCTGCGCGGATCCGCGCTCCTGATCATCTGCCTTTGGGCGACGATCCTCTTCGTGCTCGTCATGACATGGCCCTACATCCCGGACACCGGGATCAAGATCGTCGTCGCGATCGCGGCGGCCGCCGTGCTGATCTTCAACACGGCCGCCATCCTGGCGATGGTCAATCACTACAAGGAAGACAAGGACTTCATCTACGGTCTCGACATCAAGAACGCCGACGCGGCCCGCAGCCGCAAGTCCTGAAAACAGAACGTCCTGAGGGGTAGAAGTCATGTCGCGCTACACGCCGCCGGAACAAGGCAAGGCCGGGCAGATTTTCGATATCGTGGTCGTCGTGGTCGCCATTTTCGTGGCGCTGTGGCTGCCATTGAAACTCGGCCTGGCGGGTGCGGCGAAATCCATCGACGCGCTCGATGCCAAAACCTGGGAAGCGTTGGGACAGAACCCGACCATGGCCTCGATCTGGGAAAAGCTCGGCTATACGCCGGAGACCGCGCACGACATCATCCAGAACCGCTTCCACTACATCATCGACTGGCCGACGCTGATCATCATGGCGGCGGTGCTGATCGGCTATTTCGTCTTCCTGTTCCGCGCCTCCGACCGCGAATATCGCGACGTCATCAACGAAAAGTTCGACGACAAGTAACGCCAGAGATTTTGGGGAAGCACGCTCATGTGGGTCGCACTCTCTTACGCATCGTGGGGCATCTCGGTCGTGCTTGCGCTGTGGATGCTCTACGACTGGTTCAAGATCGACACGACCTATTCCGAGGAGGTGCTGACTTCCTCGCGCGAAGGCGAGCTTGAAGCCGCTTCCGAAAAACACCGGATCTGAGTGGGGATTGAACAATGACGATCACGCTTGAACCGGCAATACACGGCGACAGGGTTTCACTGCTACGCGTGCTCGGCCCGGCCCATGTCTGGGCGCTTGGCGTCGGCATCGTGCTGGTCGGCGAATTCACCGGCTGGAATTTCTCGGCCGACAAGGGCGGCGCACTGGCGGCGCTGATCGTCTGCTGGGTGGTCGGGCTCTTGTACACTTCGGTCGCCATGATCGACTCCGAGGTGACATCGACGGTTGCCGCCGCCGGCGGCCAATACGCGCAGGCCAAGCACATTGTCGGGCCGCTGATGGCCTTCAACGTCGCGCTGTTCCTGGTCTTTGCCTACACCATGCTGGAGGTTTCGGACGCCATCCTGCTCGGCGACACCATCGTCGCCAAGGCCGGCGTCGAAGGGCTCACCCACAACTCCTTCATTGCCGCCACCATCGTCGTGCTGGCATGGCTGAACTATCGCGGCGTGCTGATGACGCTCAACGTCAACTTCGTCATCACGGCGATAGCCTATGTCTCGATCGTTATCCTGTTCTTCTCGGTCAGCCCCTGGACGCAGGGTGCTGTGCTGAAGCTCAACGAACTGGTCACCCCCGGCAATGCGCTGCCCTATGGCTGGATCGGCGTCATCGCGGCCTTCCAGTTCGGCATCTGGTACTATCTCGGCATCGAAGGCACCACGCAGGCCGCCGAGGAAGTGCGCTCGCCGGCGCGTTCGCTGCCTTACGGCACCATGGCCGGCATGATCACGCTTTTGATCGCCGCCGCCATGACCTGGTATGTCTGCGCCTCGCTGATGCCCTGGGAGTACCTCGGTATCACCTATTATCCCTTGTGGGACGCCGGCAAGCTGACCGGCAGCCCGCTGCTGGAAAACCTGTTGTTCGTCGCCACGCTGCTCGCGGCACTGGCGTCGGCCAATGGCTGTATCAACGATGCGGCCCGCGCGTGGTTCTCGCTTGGACGCGACCGCTATCTGCCGACATGGTTCTCGGCCGTGCACCCGAAATACCGCACGCCCTATCGCTCGATCCTGTTCCTGTTGCCGATCGCGCTCGCCTTCGCCTTCATCGCCGACCTCAACCAGGCGATCACCTTCTCAATCCTGTCGGGCGTGCTGCAATACACCTTCATGAGCATAAACATCATGATGTTCCGCAAAAAGTGGCCGCTGGGCACGATCCGCCGCGGCTATACGCACCCGTTCCACCCGATCCCGGCGATCGTGCTGTTTTGCCTCTGCGTGGTGACCTTCTTTGCGATCTTCCTCGGCTACGGCACGCAGCTGATCGCCATGGTCGCCTTCTACTTCCTGATCTCGCTGTGGTTCCACTTCTACCGTTACCGCTATGTGCGCCGCGGCGACCAGTTCACCATGCCGTGGCCGAAGCCGCAGGGCTATTGACAGGAGAGGGCCTGCCGGTCTGGGCGGGCATGGCGTGACGAGGTGTCTGACGTGACGACAGCATTGCTGGCCGGGGCGGTCGCCGTGGCTCTCGTCCTGCACCTCGCCTGGCATACGCGCGCCAGCCGCAAAAAGGCCAAGGCTGATCTTGCAGCCGAGGCAGCCAGCATCCGGACCGTCATCACAGATGCCGTTGATGTCTCCGATGGCACAGCCGGCGTTGTCACCTGGGCCGGCACATGGAACGGACAGCGCGTGCAGCTGCGCACCATCGTCGACACGCTGGCAACGCGAAAGCTGCCGGCGCGATGGTTGAGTGTCACGATCACAGAGCCGGTTGCGGTGCCGGCGACCTTCGACATGATGATGCGGCCGGGCTCGCCGACGACCTTCTCCAATTTCGATCATCTTCAGCATACGCTGCCGAAGGCTCCGGGATTTCCGGCTGAAGCCGTGCTGCGAACCGACCTCAGGGCGGCGCGCTTTCCGCAGAACCTGATCGCCAGCCATCTCGACATCTTTGCCGAAGGCCGCGCCAAGGAACTCTTGATCACCCCGAACGGCGTGCGCATCGTCTGGCTGCTGGCCGAGGCCGAGCGGGCGCGCTACGGCGTGTTCCGGCAGGCCGCATTCGGCGGCGCAAGGCTGGATCCAACGCTGGTCGAGAGACTGCTGACCTCGGCCTCAGTGCTGCGCGATGCCATCAACCGACAGGAAAGGCAGGTCGCATGAGCGCACCCGCACCGACAAACCCGTATCTGGTGCTCGGCGCTGCCATCGTCTTACCGGCCAGCGGCCACGTCATTCTGGGCGTGCCCGTGCGCGGCCTGCAGTTCCTGTTCTTCATGGTGATCCTCGCCTGGGTGACGGCCAAGATCGCGCCGGCCGATGCCAGCTTCGTCGGCCGCCACGCCGGCGGCTTCCTGATCTATGCGCTGTCGATCCTCGATGCCTACAGAATAGCCCGCATCCGCACCGCCACATGGATTCACAGCGCCCGCGACGGCGGCGATAGTTCACAAGGCCGCATCGAGCCGGATACGTAACTACAGGAATATTTTTTTCATACGATTGAATTCGCACGACGCATTCGATACATCATCGTCTAGTGGTAACGTCGGGAGGCTGACATGTGTGGAATCGTCGGACTTTTTCTGAAAGACAAGTCGCTTGAGCCGCAGCTCGGCTCGATGCTGTCGCAGATGCTGATATCGCTCAGCGATCGCGGCCCCGACAGCGCCGGCATCGCCATCTATGGCGCGCCTTCCAGGAATGAAGCCAAGATCACCATCCAGTCCGCGAAGCCCGAGCGCGATTTCCGCGGCCTCGACGCCGAACTCGCGAAGGCCATCGGCGCGCCGGTGAGCATAGCGGTGAAGTCCACCCATGCAGTGTTGAGAACCGCGCCCGACAAGGTCGATGCCGCGCGCGAAGCGCTGCAGTCAATCCGCCCCGACGTGCGCATCATGGGCGCCGGCGAAGCGGTGGAAATCTACAAGGAAGTCGGTCTGCCGGAAGCGGTCGTCGACCGCTTCGACGTCCGCTCGATGACCGGCACGCATGGCATCGGCCATACCCGCATGGCGACGGAATCGGCCGTCACCACTATGGGCGCGCATCCGTTCTCGACCGGCGCCGACCAGTGCCTGGTGCACAATGGCTCGCTGTCCAACCACAACAATGTGCGGCGTGAGCTGGTGCGGGAGGGCATGAAATTCGAGACCGAGAACGACACCGAGGTCGCCGCCGCCTATCTCTCCTCGCAGATGGCGCATGGCAAGAACCTCGGCGAGGCGCTGGAAGGCACGCTGTCCGACCTCGACGGCTTCTTCACCTTCGTCGTCGGCACCAAGAACGGTTTCGGCGTGGTGCGCGATCCGATCGCCTGCAAGCCCGCCGTCATGGCCGAGACCGACCAGTATGTCGCCTTCGGCTCGGAATATCGGGCGCTGACCAAGCTGCCCGGCATAGACAATGCGAGGGTCTGGGAGCCGGAACCCGCAACCGTCTATTTCTGGGAGCATTGAGCCCATGCCGGCAACCAAACTTTCGAAGGCGGCGCAAGACCAGGCGTCCCGGGTCTTCGATCTTGATGTGTCGTCGCTGCGCGAGCTCAACCAGGCGCTTCACAATCTGACGCCCGGCTCCAACGAAACGGCGTGGGAAGTGCTGCACCCGAAGGGCAGCCATTCGGTTGCGGTCGGCGTCGACCAGCCTGTCAGCATCGATGTGCGCGGCAGCGTCGGCTACTACTGCGCCGGGATGAATGACGGCGCTGCCATCACCGTGCACGGCTCGGCCGGACCTGGCGTCGGCGAAAACATGATGTCGGGCTCGATCGTCATCAAGGGCGACGCCAGCCAGTATGCCGGCGCCACCGGCAAGGGCGGGCTGCTCGTCATCGAGGGCAACGCCTCGTCGCGCTGCGGCATCTCGATGAAGGGCATCGACATCGTCGTGCACGGCAATATCGGCCACATGTCGGCCTTCATGGCGCAGTCCGGCAATCTGGTGGTGCTGGGCGATGCCGGCGACGCACTTGGCGATTCCATCTACGAAGCGCGGCTGTTCGTGCGCGGCAAGGTCGAAAGCCTGGGCGCCGACTGCATCGCCAAGGAGATGCGGCCCGAGCATATCGAACTGCTGCAGGGACTGCTCGACCGCGCCGGCGTCACCGGCGTCAAGCCGTCGGAATTCAAGCGCTACGGCTCGGCGCGCACGCTCTACAATTTCAATATCGACAACGCCGACGCGTATTGAGGCAGCATGACCTACAAGAACCCGCCGACGACGCCGCGCAAATCCGCGACCTTCGACGACTACACGCTTTCCGAAATCCGCCGCGCCGCGGCGACCGGCATCTATGACATCAGGGGCGCCGGGGCCAAGCGCAAGCTGCCGCATTTCGACGACCTTTTGTTCCTCGGCGCCTCGATCTCGCGCTATCCGCTGGAAGGCTATCGCGAGCGGTGCGACACGTCGGTCGTGCTGGGCTCGCGCTATGCCAAGAAGCCGATCGAGCTGAAAATCCCGATCACCGTTGCCGGCATGAGCTTCGGGTCGCTGTCCGGCCCGGCCAAGGAAGCGCTCGGCCGTGGCGCTACGCTCTCAGGCACGTCGACCACCACGGGCGACGGCGGCATGACCGAGGAAGAGCGCGGCCATTCCAAGCAACTGGTCTACCAGTACCTGCCGTCACGCTACGGCATGAACCCCAGGGATTTGCGCCGTGCCGACGCCATCGAAGTCGTTGTCGGCCAGGGCGCCAAGCCCGGCGGCGGCGGCATGCTGTTGGGACAAAAGATTTCCGACCGCGTCGCCGAAATGCGCACGCTGCCGAAGGGCATCGACCAGCGCTCGGCCTCACGCCATCCCGACTGGACCGGGCCGGACGATCTCGAGATCAAGATCCTCGAGCTGCGCGAGATCACCGACTGGGAAAAGCCGATCTACGTCAAGGTCGGCGGCGCCCGCCCCTATTACGACACAGCACTTGCGGTGAAGGCCGGCGCCGATGTCGTCGTCGTCGACGGCATGCAGGGCGGCACGGCGGCCACCCAGGAAGTATTCATCGAAAATGTCGGCCAGCCGACGCTTGCCTGCATCAGGCCGGCGGTGCAGGCGCTGCAGGATCTCGGCATGCACCGCAAGGTGCAGCTGATCGTGTCGGGCGGCATCCGCAATGGCGCCGACGTCGCCAAGGCGCTGGCGCTCGGCGTCGACGCGGTGTCGATCGGCACGGCAGCGCTCGTCGCGCTCGGCGACAACGACCCGCGCTGGGAGGCCGAATACAATGCGCTCGGCACCACCGCCGGCGCCTATGACGACTGGCACGAGGGTCGCGACCCCGCGGGCATCACCACGCAGGACCCCGAACTGATGAAGCGGGTCGATCCGATCGCCGCCGGACGGCGGCTGGCGAACTACCTCAAGGTGATAACGCTGGAGGCGCAGACCATTGCGCGTGCCTGCGGCAAGAACAGCCTGCACAATCTCGAGCCCGAGGATCTCGTAGCCCTCACCATCGAAGCCGCCGCCATGGCTGGCGTGCCGCTGGCCGGCACCAACTGGATACCGGGGAAAAACGGCTTCTAAAAAACACATCAAAATAAGCGAGGAACTATAATGGGGAACGATCTCGCCGCATTCGCCAAAGAGAACGGCGTCAAATATTTCATGATTTCCTACACCGACCTGTTCGGCGGCCAGCGCGCCAAGCTGGTGCCGGCGCAGGCGATCGCCGACATGCAGAAGGACGGCGCCGGCTTCGCCGGTTTCGCCACCTGGCTCGACCTCACGCCGGCGCATCCTGATATGCTGGCGGTGCCGGATCCGGATTCGGTGATCCAGCTGCCGTGGAAGCCCGATGTCGCCTGGGTCGCCGCCAACTGCATCATGGACGACAAGGAAGTCGAGCAGGCGCCGCGCAACACGCTGCGCCGGCTGATCGCGGAAGCCGCCACTGACGGCATGCATGTCAAGACTGGCGTCGAGGCTGAGTTCTTCCTGATCTCGCCGGACGGCAGCGTCATCTCCGACAAGTACGACACGGCCTCGAAGCCCTGCTACGACCAGCAAGCGGTGATGCGCCGCTACGATGTCATCGCCGAGATCTGCGACCACATGCTGGCGCTGGGCTGGAGCCCCTACCAGAACGACCATGAGGACGCCAACGGCCAGTTCGAGATGAACTGGGCCTTCGACGATGTGCTCGCCACCGCCGACAAGCACTCCTTCTTCAAGTTCATGGTCAAGTCGGTGGCCGAGAAACACGGCCTGCGCGCGACCTTCATGCCGAAGCCCTTCCAGGGCCTGACCGGCAATGGCTGCCACGCCCATATTTCGGTGTGGGACAAGGCCGGCAAGGTCAACGTCTTTGCCGATAATGCGATGGAGCTCGGCCTGTCGGCCAAGGGCAAGAATTTCCTCGGCGGCATCATGAAACATGCCTCGGCGCTGGCCGCCATCACCAACCCGACGGTGAACTCCTACAAACGCATCAACGCGCCGCGCACCATTTCGGGCGCCACCTGGGCGCCGAACACGGTGACCTGGACCGGAAACAACCGCACTCACATGGTGCGCGTGCCCGGCCCCGGCCGCTTCGAGCTGCGGTTGCCGGACGGCGCCGCAAACCCTTATTTGCTGCAGGCCGTCATCATTGCCGCCGGTCTCGACGGCATCCGCTCCAAGGCCGATCCCGGCAAGCGCTACGACATCGACATGTACCAGAACGGTCACACGGTGAAGGGCGCGCCGAAGCTGCCGCTCAATCTGCTCGACGCGCTTCGCGAATACGACAAGGACAAATCGCTCAAGGCGGCGCTGGGTGAGGAATTCTCGTCGGCTTATCTAAAGCTGAAGCACCAGGAATGGAATTCCTATGCTTCGCACTTCACGCAATGGGAGCGCGACCACACGCTGGACATATAATCGTCCCAGCTGTGCGAGCGACCTCGGAATGACCTGATGAAATATTCGATCTTCTCGCTCGCCCGTGCTGCCCTTTCCGGCCACAAGAATTGGCAGCGCACCTGGCGCGATGCGGCGCCCAAGGACCACTACGATGTGGTGATCATCGGCGGCGGCGGCCATGGGCTCGCCACCGCCTGGTTCCTCGCCAGCGAGTTCGGCATCAGAAACGTCGCCGTGCTGGAAAAGGGCTGGATCGGCTCCGGCAATGCCGGTCGCAACACCACCATCATCCGTTCCAATTACGGCCTGCCCGGCAATACCGGCTTCTACGAGCTTTCGATGAAGCTTTGGGAGCGGATGGAGCAGGACCTCAACTATAACGCCATGGTCAGCCAGCGCGGCGTGCTCAACCTCTATCATTCCGACGCGCAGCGCGACGCTTATGCGCGGCGCGGAAACACCATGCGCATCAATGGCATCGATGCCGAACTGCTCGACCAGGCGGCGCTGAAGAAGATGCTGCCGTTCCTGAATTTCGACCATGCGCGCTTTCCCGTGCAGGGCGGCCTCCTGCAGCGCCGCGGCGGCACCGCGCGGCATGACGCGGTGGTCTGGGGCTATGCCCATGCGGCGAGCGAACTCGGCGTCGACATCATCCAGAACTGCGAGGTCACCGGCTTTGTCCGGGACGGCAACGGCAAGGTGACTGGCGTCGAGACGTCGCGCGGCAAGATCGGCGCCGGCAAGGTCGGCATGGCGGTCGCCGGGTCATCGTCGCGTGTCGCCGCGATGGCGGGCATGCGCCTGCCGATCGAAAGCCATGTGCTGCAAGCTTTCGTCTCGGAGGCGATCAAGCCGCTCATTCCTGGCGTCATGACCTTCGGCGCCGGGCATTTCTATGTCAGCCAGTCCGACAAGGGCGGGCTGGTCTTCGGCGGCGACATCGACGGCTATAATTCCTACGCCCAGCGCGGCAATCTGCCTGTGATGGAAGATGTCTGCGAAGGCGGCATGGCGCTGATCCCGATGATCGGCCGCGTGCGGCTGCTGCGCCAGTGGGGCGGCATCATGGACATGTCGATGGATGGCTCGCCGATCATCGACAAGACGCCGGTCGACGGGCTCTACCTCAACGCCGGCTGGTGCTATGGCGGCTTCAAGGCGACGCCGGGGTCGGGCTTGGTCTTTGCCCATCTGCTGGCGCGTGACGAAACGCACAAGGAGGCGGCTCGTTTCCGCCTCGACCGCTTCCGGACTGGCGCCATGATCGACGAAAAGGGCCAGGGCGCCCAACCGAACCTGCACTGAGGCTGGCGAGATGCGTATTGTCTGTCCCTTCTGCGGCGAACGCGAACTCGGCGAGTTCAGCTATCTCGGCGACGCCAAGCCGGCGCGGCCGGCGGCGGGTGCCGGCGAGGATGCTGTCTACGACTACGTCTATCTGCGCGACAATGTCGCCGGCGTGATGGCTGAGAACTGGTATCACGGCGGTGGCTGCCGGGCCTGGCTGAAGGTCACCCGCAACACGCTGACGCACGAGATCTCGGCGGTGGAACCGGCGGCGGGGGCTGGTGCGAGCCAGGTGGAGACATGAGCTATTCTGTCGAGACCACAGCCGTCGCGAAAAGCGCCAGCCCCCTACCTCCCCCTTGTGGGGAGGTCGGACCGCAGGTCCGGGTGGGGGTCGGTGCCGCGGCGGCCGCCCCCCCGCCGCGCGGCGCCCCCGCCCCCACCCGGCGGGGGGGGGCGGGGGGGCGGCCAGGGCCCGGGGGCACGGCGAGGGGAGAGCGGG